>JAQTVS010000302.1 GCA_028706735.1 Thiomonas sp. | reverse complement strand
TTTCTGCAAACGCATCCCCTGACCAGCGAGCGCATTGCCGACGCCGAGGCCCGCGGCGGCGACAAGCCCCTGCCACCTGACCATGATCTGATGTTCTGGCTGATGAACGCGCGCGCCCGCGCCCTCACCCCGCAATCGCACGACGCCCTGTTGCGCGAGGAAAAGCAGTTCAGCGTGGACAAGGCCGCCTTTCCGGCGCAGCAGGCCGCGTGGGCCTACGGGCAAGCCGTGGTGCTACAGCGTCTCAAGCGGTTCGACGCGGCTTCTGCCGCCCTCGCCCGCGCGCAAGCCGCCGCGGCAAACACGCCCGCCGCGGAGCGCCTGCCACTGGACCTGCTGCAGACTGACCTGCTTCTGGACACCCGGCCGACGGAAGCGCTGGAGGCCGCACGCCGGCTGCAGGCGCAATTCCCGCAGTCCACCGCCGCGCTGCATCTGCTGTCGCGCAGCCTGCTCGCGCAGACCGATAAAACCCCGGCGCGCAACTTTCTGCGTCTGCAAACCGTGGCGCATCCGCAAGACATCACCCTGTGGCAAGACCTCGCGCGCGCCGATGCCGCCACCGGCGCGTTTGCCGCGCAACACCGCGCCACCGCCGAGGCCTACGCCCTGCAGGGCAAGACCGAGGCCGCCATCGAGCAGTTGCGCATCGCGCAACGCACCCCAGGCGCGGATTATTTCGAGGCGTCCATCATCGACGCCCGGCTGCGCGCGCTGGAACAAGAACATGCGCAGCACAAGCGAATCGACAAGACCCTGCCGCAATGAGCCGGTCATCTCGTCCAACATGATCGCCTGGACGCAGCAGGGATAATGCGCGCCATGCCGCTCGCCGCTCCTGCCTCCCGCCCTCCCCCGCCAGCCCAGTCTGGATCGTCCTTTTCGCAACAACTTGCGCTCGGCCTGCTCGGCTTGGCGATCTCGCTGCCGCTGATCTGGCCCTTCGATCCGGGCGTGGTCGCCAAAATGGGCACCACGCTGGTGGCGGCGTCCCTGTGGGCCGCCGTGTTTTTCGCCGCCGCATGGAGCGGGCTGGCCCCGCGTTTCGGTCTGGCCGCGCTGGGGTTTGCCATGGTCGCCACGGTGGTTGCGCTGCAGACCGTCAGCGGACAACTCGCCTATGCCAGCCAGGGGGCGATAACCGTTGCCGTGCTGTTGAGCGCGGCGTTGATCGCCGGACTCGGCAATGCAGCGGCACGGCGCCAGACAACGGACGCGGGCGAGGCGTCGCATCCTTGGCTCGACGTGGCCGCCGCCGGGCTGCTGTTGCAGGGACTGATCCAGGTCGCGTTCGGCCTGGTGCAGTTCGCCCTGTGGCAAATCCCGGCGCTGGCCACCTGGCTGGCGACGCATCTGCCGCTGTATTCCGACATCATCAGCTTTCCCTCCACGGGCCGGGTGTTCGGCAATCTGCGGCAACCCAATCATTACGCCACCGCGGTCGCCCTCGGTCTGGCGGGGTTGGCTTGGTGGGCGCCGCGCCTGCGGACGAGCGCCGTGTGGGCCGCGGTCGTCGGCATGAGCTGGGCGCTGGTGGTGTGTGGCTCGCGCACCGGCATGGTCCAGGCCGTTGTCGCCTCCGTTCTGGTGCTGATCGCCGTGCGTGGCGCCTGGCGCAGCCCGCGCTGGGCGGCGCTGGCGGCGGTTCCGGTGTTGTACGCGCTGTGGTGGCTGTCGCTGCGCGAGGCCGATCATCTCGGCTGGATCAGCTTTCTCGACGCCGTCACCCGCCAGATCGACCAGCCAGTCAACGCCCGGGCGCTGATCTGGCGCAACGCCTGGCAGGTGTTCGAACACCTGCCCTGGTTTGGCGCCGGCTGGGGGCAACTGGGCTGGGGGCTGCAACATGCCGCCATCCACCACGCACTGCGCCCGCTGCCGCTCGACAACATCGACAACGCGCACGATCTCATTCTGCAATTGCTCGCCGAGACCGGGCTGGTGGGCGCCGTGCCGATTCTGGTCGTGGCGCTCGCCTGGCTCTGGCGATCCGCGCGTGCGTGGGTGCAATGCGGACGCGCCGCGCCGAATGGCGCTGCACCCCTGCCACTGACCGCCTGGATGGGTGTGGCGTTTCTCGGCCTGCACAGCCTGGTCGAGTATCCCCTGTGGTATCTGTATTTCCTGTGGGTATTCGCCTTCCTCGCCGGGTGGATGGACGGGTTTGACACCGCCCGCGCCATCAAAGCAGGCGCAGTGTCCGGCGGGGCCGCACTGCCCCGCCCTGCCGCGCTGATTGCCGCAGTGTTGGCGGTCATGCTGGTTGCCAAGGCCGGCTATGACTACAGCATCACCAATGAGGCCTACTCGGGCAACCGGGCGCAGGCCGCGCAGGCCATCCGGCAGGCCCAGCGCAGCGATCTATTCTTCCGCCCGCTCATCGGTTTTGCCCAGGCCAGCGCCATCCAGGTGCGTGCCAGCGATACGCGCATCGAACTGCTGCGAGAACAGGCGGCAATCGACCGGGTCAGCCACGCTTACGGCGACCCGAACCTGCTCATCCGCCGCATCCTGCTGCTCAGCCGACTTGGGCATGGGGCGCAGGCGCTTGAGCTTGCGCGCTACACCGCGAGTTCGTTCTGGCTTTATGCACCCGGTTTGGCAAAACAATTTCCGGCGCAGGCGGCGCAAGCGGGGCTGTCCCCGCAGCAGGCTGCCCCCTTGCTCCTCGCCTTGAAAAAGGCCCCTGTATTGCGACGCGTCGCGGTTCCTGTCAATCACTGAGCGTCCACCGGCCTGTTCGCCCGAACCCTGTGCGTGTTTTGTCACAGCACGTCAAACAGCGCTTGCCGGGTTGTTTTGATGCGGCGCAAAATGACAGATATTTCATCTGTCCCATGTCGATTCTCGCCCGCTTTCAAACCCTGTTTGCCCAGCCCGCGCTCCGCGAGGGCCTGCGGGACATGCGCGCCGTCTCCCTCGGTATTGCCGCCTGGGGACTGGTGACCGGCGTGGCCATGGTCAAGTCGGGTCTGAGCGTGCAACTGGCGCTGGCGATCAGCCTGTTCGTGTTTGCCGGCAGTGCACAACTGGCGGTCTTGCCGCTCATCGCCGCCGGTGCGCCGCTCTGGCTGATTCTCGGTACGGCGTTTTGCGTCAATCTGCGATTTGTCGTCTTTAGCGCGCAAATGCGACCCTACTTCGAGCATCTGCCGCGATTGCGCCGCCTGGCCTACGGCTACCTCATCGGCGACCTGAATCAAGTGCTGATGATCCGGCGCCATCCGCACCCCACCAGCGATCCGCAGCAAGCGCATTATTTTCTGGGCGTCTCGCTCACCAACTGGATCGCCTGGCAAATCCCGTCCATCCTCGGCATTCTTCTAGCGCAGCACATTCCCAGTTCCTGGGGACTGGCGTTCGCGGGCACGCTGGCGCTGCTCGGCATTGTGCTGTCGCTGTTGGCGGACCGCACCATCGCGGCGGTCATCGTCGTAGCCTCGGCGCTGAGCGCGCTGCTGTTCTGGCTTCCGCTGCGGCTCAACCTCGTCGCAGCCATCATCGGCGCGTTGATCGTCGGCATGGCCTGGGAGGCTTGGAGCCAGCGCCAGCTTGCGTCCAGCGGCGGCCTGCTGGACGGCACCAAACCCTGATTCCGAATTCGCCATGACTCTGCTGCAACAAATCGCCCTGGTCGTCGGCATGACGGCCGTCACCGTGCTGAGCCGAAACATGTTTTTGCTTTCACGCAAACCCATGCCCTTGCCCGCGCGGGTCAAAATCGCCCTGCGCTTTGCGCCCGCCGCGGCGCTGGCCGCCGTGGTGGCGCCGGAGTTGCTGCTGCTCACGCCACTGGGTCCGCCGTGGGTGAAGCTAGGTGCAGCGGTGATTGCCGCGGGCTATTTTTTTGCGCGGCGGGGCATTCTGGGCACCATCCTCAGCGGCATGGTGGCGTACTGGGCCTTG
>JAQTVS010000301.1 GCA_028706735.1 Thiomonas sp. | reverse complement strand
CGTCCAGTTCTTCTTGGTCGGCTTCGTCGTCTGGGCGCAATAAGGATTTCGTATGCGACTTCACCATCTCACGCTCGCCCTGATCGGACTCGTGTTCGCCATCGGACTGCTCGGCGCGAACGCCCCCGTGTTTGCCGCACCTGCAACACCGGCGGCGGTCGGCACGCCAGCCGCCGCACCTCTGCCTCCCGGGCCCAAAGCGCAGCCCAGCGGCGCCGCCATGGCGCAAACCTGCGCCGGCTGCCACGGCACGGACGGACGGCTGCAGGCCGCGGCATTCATGCCTCTGGCCGGCATGCCCAAAGCGCAGTTTGTGCAGGCCATGCGTGACTTCCGCGATGGCAAGCGCCCCGCCACACTGATGCGCCATGTGGCTGAAGGCTTCAGCGATGGCGAGATCGACGCCATGGCGAACTACTTCGTCAACGTCAAACCGGAATGAACACCATGAACGCACGTCGTCAATTCCTGCTTGCAGGCGCCGCCTCTCTGGGGCTGGCCGCTTTCCCGGCCATCGTCCGCGCGGGCCAGGCCTCCGCCCGCATCGTCATCATCGGCGGTGGCGTGGGTGGCGCCACGGCCGCCAAGTACCTCAAGATGGCCGGCCCCAGCCTGCAGGTCACGGTGATCGAAAAGAACCCCGTCTACATCCGCTCTTACGGATCGAGCGAAGTGCTCAACGCGCACGCCACCATGCAGAACCTGCAGGTGCGATACGACGTGCTGCGCCAGAAGTACGGCGTGGCCTTCGTGTTCGACGCCGCAAAAAGCCTCGACCCGGTGAACAAGACCGTCACCACGGCCAGCGGCAAGGTGCTGGCCTACGACAAACTCATCGTCTCGCCTGGCATCAGGCTGCGCTACGACAGCCTGCCCGGCTACAGCGAACAGTTGGCCGAAACACAAGTGCCCAGCGCCTGGATTGCCGGGACGCAAACCGCCCTGCTGGCCAAGCAGCTGCAGAGCATGCGCGACGGCGGCACCTTCGTGCTGGCCGCCCCGCCCAACCCCTACCGCTGCCCACCCGGCCCCTACGAGCGCGCCGCACTGATGACAGAGTGGTTCAGCAAACACAACCCGCGCGCCAAGGTCATCATTGCCGACCCGAAGGACAGCTTCGTTACCGACGAAACCGCCTTGCTCGGCTGGAACCGGCTCTACGGTTTCCAGCCGCCGGCAGAATACCGCGCCAAGCTCGCGGCCGAACTCCAGCCATCCACCAAACCCTGCGCGCTGGAGTGGATGCAGGCCAAGGCCGGCGGCACGCCGCAGCGCCTGGACGCCAAGACCATGACCCTGCACACCGCTGGCGGCGCCATCAAGGCCGACGTGATCAACGTCATTCCGGCCATGGTCGCTGGGCAGATTGCGTTCGACTTCGGCCTCACCAACACCAGCGGCTTCTGCCCGGTGCATCGCGCCACGTTTGAATCAACCGTTCATAAGGACGTGCACGTCATTGGCGATTCCAGCGTGGCCGACGTCATGCCCAAGTCGGGCTACTCCGCCAACACCCAGGCCAAGTGGGTGGCGCGCGTCATCACCGACCAGCTCGCCGGTCGCAGCTCCGGCACCCCGGTGTGGGAAAACACCTGCTACGCCCTGGCCGGCAAAGACTACGGCCTGTTCGTCGCCGACGTGTTCAAGATCAAGGAAGACGGCAAGATCGGCCGCGTCAACAAGGCGCGCTACCTGCCACTCGACGCCACGCCCGCCCAAATCCGCCTGTCTGCCGTCTATCAGCAAGCCTGGATCCAAGCCTTCACTCAGGACATCTTCGCATGAGCACCATTCCATTTCCTGCCGCATTGCGCGCGCTCACCATTGCCGCTTTGCTGGCCGCTGGCTCGGCCACGCACGCCAACGAACACGGCCCGTCCGCAGTCAAACCATGGAGCCCGGTCACACTGCAAACCACGCTCAAAGACCTGCCCAAAGGCAACGCGGGAGCGGGCCAGAAGGTGCACGACACCATGATGTGCGCCTCCTGCCACGGAGCAACCGGCAATGCATCCACCATGAACTGGCCCAGCGTCGCCGGCCAGCGCTATGACTACACCGCCAAGATGCTGCTTGACTATCGCAGCGGCCTGCGCTTTGAGGACGAGCGCGCCGGGCTGATGACCAGCATTGCCCGCCTGATGACCCCTCAGCAGATCGCCGATGTCTCTGCCTATTACGCCAGCCTGCCCAAGCCCGTGGCCCCGCAGGCCCAGGCCGCCCTCGCCGCTCCGTTAAACGCCGCAGAGCACAAGCGCGTGGAGCAGCTCGTGCGCAAAGGCGATGCCAACCGGCTCATCACCGCCTGCGCGTCGTGCCACGGCCTGCACGGCGAAGGCAAGGGCACAACCCCGGCCATCGCCGGTCAGACGACCGACTACTTCATCCGCACCATGCGCCTGTATCACAACGGCGAGCGTCACAACGATGTATATAAGGGCATGAGCCAGTTCAGCCAGCGTCTGAGCGACGCAGACACCCTGCTCATCGCGCGCTACTACGCCAGCTTCGGGCAAAGCCGAACCGCGAAAGCCGACTGAGAAGTCGTACTAAAAAGCGCACGAATAAGCGCGCTGGCCCCAGGCCGCCGCCGGTTCATGGCGCCTGGGTTTGGCCGAGGGCCGCAGCACGCGCCTTGGCGATCTCAGCCGCCGTGCTGCGATACACATCGGGATGCGGCTTGCTAAGGCGCAGCGCGACCTCAATCGCCCCCTGCGCGGCCTTCCAGTCTCCCGCCGCGAGCAAAGCCTGCGCGAGGTTGTTCATGGGATCGCCGTCCGAGGGATTCGCGCGGGCCGCTTCCGCGAAATGAATCGCGGCCTGCGGATAGTCCTTGCGTGCATAAGCCAGGTTGCCAAGCCCCATCATGGCGATCCACGCCTTGGGCCAGCGCTTGAGCGCCGCCTGGTAAGCGGTGCGCGCCGCATCCGGCGCCACGCCTTCAAGCGGAGCCACCGCACGCAAATACGTCGATTCATCGATTCCAGGCGGAAACTGCCCCGGATTGACCGCGATGAAAGCCCATCTTCCGCCCGCGGCCCAAGACCGATCAAACTGTTCGATGGAAAGCTGCAGATCACGGGCCGTGCTGGAACGCAAGGTGACGCGATCAGCCTGCAAGTCGTACGCCACCAGCACGGCGTAGTGCCAATCGCGCGCGCCCAATCCAACCTTCTGCAGCACCACCACCGGAAAGCCTGCAGCCACCTGCGCGAACACAGCGCCCAGCTTGGGAGGAAGCACCACGGGAATGCGACCGGCACGACGCGACGCGCCGAGCAGATCGAATTGCAGGCTTCCTTCCAGTCCTGGCGTGAACACCTGCGGAATCAACTGCTTCGGCGTCGCGTGCGCCCCGCTGAAGACCAGCACAGAGGCCAGCGAAGCCGGTCCGCAATAGTGACTGTCATCCGAAAAAAACGGCACTCCAGCCACATGCGCAGAAGCTGGCAAGCCAGCGGGCTCATCAATCAATCGCCCATGCTGGAATTGCAGCGGCGCTGTCGAGAAGACTCCGGGAGGCAAGGCGGCACAGCCACCCAGCAACAGGCTGAACGTCAAAGTCAGTTGCGATGCGACGCGCAGGCGAGAGACCGTCATGCACACCGACTCAAAGCGCCAGAACGACCAGAATGGCCACCAGAAGAATCAGCACCATGTCCTGAAAACCGAGCGTCCCTGCGGCCGGCATGCTGTTGATCCTGCCCGCCAACTGCGCCACTTCCGCATTGCTCAGCGCCGCAAGACGTTGTTGCGTCACCTCTTGGCTCAACCCCATTTGCTCGAGCTTGGCCTGCACATCGGCCCGCGCCATGAAATGGTCCAGCGTCACCCGATCCGTGGCCAGCGTTGCCGCGCCTTGCACAGACTGCCGCTGGGTGAGTTGCTGCGTGCCAATCAACTCGGCGCGCGCGGCGGGAGCTGCTGCCA
>JAQTVS010000019.1 GCA_028706735.1 Thiomonas sp. | reverse complement strand
ATAAAGCCTTTCTACAATCGCCGTCACCATGCAAACCCTGGTTCTCCGTCTGCCGCCACTGGCCGCCCCGCATCCGCTGCCGGCGCTGGAGTATGTGCTGCTGAGCGCTGACGGCAAACTGCAATCCAAAGGACGCGAGCAGGCCACACTGCTGCCGCGCGGACGACGGGTGGTGGTGGTGGTCGATGCGCTCGACGCCTCGGTACTGTCCGTGGCGCTGCCGTCCATGCCGGCCAGCCGCATGCAAGCCGCGTTGAGCGGAACGCTTGAAGACCGGCTGCTGCAAGATGCGGGGCAACTGCATCTGGCTGTCGGGCCGCAAAGCGAAGACGGAGCGACAACACTGGCCTGCGCGGTGCAGAAAGACGCCTTGCAGCAAGCGATCGCCGACCTCGCCCAGGCCGGGCAGGAGCCCCAGCAGATCGTGCCCGAAGCCGCCTTGCTGGCGCCGGGAGACGCACTGCTGCAAACCTCCGACCAAGGGCCGCGCCTGCTGTGGCGCGATCTGCAGGGCGAGGCCGCCTGCCTGCCGCTCATTCTGGCGGCCGATGCCGCCGCGCCGCAGGCCTTGCCCCTGCCCGTCACCCCGGAACACCTTTGGGTGCAAGACCAGGCGCAGCCGCAATTGAGCTGGCTCGACCTTCCGCCGGAACTCACCCCGGCCACGATCAATGACGCGGGCTGGATGGCACGCGCCGCACAGTCGCCGTGGAATCTGCGGCAATTCGACCTCGCACCCAAGCACGCGTTTTCGCGCGGCTGGAGCGGGCTGATGGAACAACTCGCCACGCCGGCATGGCGACGGGTCGGCACGCTGCTGGGGCTGCTGGCCGCAGTGCAGCTGGTCGGCATGAATGTCGCGGCCTTCCAGCTCTCGCGCCAGGAAAGCCAGTTGCGGCAAAAGCTCAACACCACCGCCGCCGAGGCCCTGCCCGGCGTGCCCGCCATTCTCGACGCCCGCCTGCAGGTGCAGCGCGCGCTCAACGACGCCCGCCTGCGCACCGGACGCCCGGGCGACGGCGACCTCGACGTGCTGATGGGCCGCGCCAGCGTGGTGGTGCCCGCGGGCGTCACGCCCTCAGCGCTGAAATTCAGCGCCGGGCAATTGCAGATCACCTTGCCGGGCGATGCCGCGGCGCAGGCTGCCGCGCGTTGCACTCCGGCGGGCCTGGCCTGCCAGGCCCAGGGCGATGTGCTGAGCGTCAGCGGAGCCGCGCTATGAGCGCCAACGGACGTGTGGCCTCGCTCTCGGCGCTTTGGTACCGCGGCTTGCCGCAGGCCGTGGCCTTCAGCCGCCAGCGCTGGTCGTCGATGTCGCCGCGCGAACGGGTGCTGACCGGCGCCGCCATCGTGACGGTGGCGAGCGCGCTGCTGTGGATGCTGGCCATCCGTCCGGCCTGGCGCACCTTGCAGACCGCGCCGCAGCGCATCGTGAGCCTGCAGCAGCAATTGCAGGTCTTGCAGCAGGACGGGCAACAGATCGCCGCGCTGCGCAACGCGCCGGCAGCGCCCGCGTTCAGCGGCGCGTTGCAGCCGGCCATCCTTGCCTGGTTCAAGCGCGTGGATCCCAAAGCCATGGTGGAGGCGCAAGTGTTGCCGGGCGAGGTCACGCTGCAGCTCAGCGCGTTGCGTCCAGCCAGTCTGGCGGCGCTGGCGCAGACCGCGCGGCGCGACTGGTCGGCGCAGGTGGACAGCGCGGATCTGAAACGCAGTGCGGACGGTCTTCTCAGCGGCACGGTGCACCTGTCGCGCCACGGCTCGGGTGGCGGATGAATGGCCAGCGCACAGACTCCAGTCCCGGCCCGGGACGGCCGCTCTGCCGCCAAGCGGTCGCGGACGTCGTCCCGCAAACCCGTCCGGCGCAAGCGCGGGTCGAGCCGCCGCCGCTGGTTGTGGCTGGCCGCGTTTCTTGGGGTGCTGTGGGCGCTGCTTTGGCAGGCCCCGGCAAGCTGGCTGAGCGCCGCGGTGTGGACGGCCAGCGGCCAGCGTGTGTTGCTGGCGCAGGCGCAAGGCACCTGGCGCGATGGTTCGGCGCTGCTGGTGCTCGAAGGCGGGGCTGGCAGCCGGGGCGCCACGGTGCTGCCGGGCGCGCTGCGCTGGACGGTCAGCCTGGGCAATCTCTGGCGTGGCCGCCTGCTGACCCGGATCGACTGGCCCGCCGTCTCCGCACAGCCGCTGCAGGTCGATACCCGGTTTGGCCTGTCACAGGCCAGTGTGGCCTTGCGTCCTGCGGGCGAGGGGCCCGAAGCGCCTTGGCAGGGCGCCTTGCCGCTCAACGTGCTCGACGGATTGGGAACGCCATGGAATACCGTTGCGCTGCGGGGACAGGCGCAATTCACATTGCACGGCCTGCACCTAGAATCGGTCGCAGGTCGCATGCGGCTTGGCGGGCAGGTGCAAATCGATCTGCCGGATGTGGCGTCGAGGTTGAGCGTGGTCGCTCCCATCGGCAGTTATGTGCTCACCATCACGGGGCAGGGCGCGGATGCGCAGGTCGATCTGCGCAGCGACAAGGGGCCCTTGCTGCTGCAGGGCAAAGGGGTCTGGAACGGGCAGGCGCTGCAGTTCCTCGGCACAGGCCGAGCCGCCCCGGGCAACGAAGCGGCGATGGCCAATCTGCTGTCTTTACTCGGCCGCCCCGAGGGCGACCATATCCGCATCTCCATTTGACGGACGGCAGCGCACCGCCTGACCCGGAACACTACAAGAATCAAGGAACGCTGCGATGCATCGTCACATGAAACCTCGTCTGCGCGCCCCAGGGAAGGCCGGGCCACCTAGGCGGCCCGAACGCTCTCGCGGCGTGGCCCGCCTGCTGGCGCTGCTGCTTGTCCCGCTCCTGGCATTGCAGCCTGTGCTGGCGCAAGCGCCCGGCACTGCGCCCTCGGGGACTGCGGGCGCGGCTGGCAACGCCACGCGCAGCGCCAACGGCAACCTCACCATCAATCTGGTCAACGCTGATATTGCCAGCGCGGTGCAGGCGGTTGCGGCGGCCACCGGGCGCAATTTCATTGTCGATCCGCGGGTCAAGGGACAGGTCACCATTCAGTTTGAAAAGCCCGTGACGCCGCAAAAAGTCTTCCAGGCCCTGCTGACCCAGTTGCGGCTGGCGGGGTTTGCGGTGGTGGAGCATGACGGCGTGTATCAGGTCGTGCCGGAAGCCGATGCCAAGTTGCAAAGCGGCCCGGTGGGCGTGGGGCTGGCTCCCTCGCATATTCCGGGGCGCGGCGATCAGGTGGTGACGCAGATCTTTCAGTTGCGCAACGCCTCGGCCAGCAGCCTGCTGCCGGTGTTGCGGCCGCTGATTTCGCCCAACAACACCATCAATGTCAGCCCTTCCGGCAATGCGCTGGTCGTGACTGACTATGCCGACAACCTCAAGCGCATCGCCCGCATCATCGCCGCGCTCGACGTGCCCACCGGCACCGAAGTCACCGTGGTGCCGCTCAGCTACGCCGTGGCCAGCGATCTGGCCCCCACGCTGCAAAAACTGATCGACATGCAGACGGCCACCACCAGCGGGCCGGGTGCTCCCGGCGCGCAGGCGGCATTTGCCGGCAGCGGGGCGATGCGCGCGGTCATCCTGCCGGAAACCGCGAGCAATTCGCTGATCGTGCGCGCCACCAACGGAGCGCAACTGGCTGAAATCGAGCAGATGATCCGTCGCCTCGACCGTTCGCAGAACGATCAGGACAATATCCACGTGGTCTACCTGCGCAACGCCAACGCCGCCGATCTGGCGCGCACTCTGCGCGGCGTGCTGGCGGCGCAGGGCGGTGTCGGTTCCACAGGCGGCGCCTCGCAGAACCAGTCGCCAACCGGATCGCAGGGCATGAGCGGCGGCAACTATCCGTCATCGTCCACCTCTGGTTCATCCGGCGCCACCAGCCCGGGGCTGGGCCAGGCACCCGAGTTCGCGGCGTCTGGAGGCGACTCCACCGTCACCCTCCCGCAGGGCGGGACAGTCTTCGCCGACAACGCGCTCAACGCCCTCATCATCAACGCGCCGCAGCCGGTCTACATGCAGCTGCGCCGCGTCATCGAGCGCCTCGACGTGCGGCGCGCGCAGGTGTATGTGGAGGCGCTGATCGCCGAGGTGGATGCCAACAAGGCCGCGCAACTGGGCATCCAGTGGCAGGCCATTGCAGGCAGCGCGGGCAACAACAACGCCATCTACGGCGGCAGCAACTACGGCACAGGCGGCTCCAACATCATCAACCTGCAGGCGGCCATTTCCGGCGGCGGCACCGCAACGGGCGCCGCGATCGCCAGCGGCAGTCTGGCCATTCCCAATGGCCTGAACATCGGCCTGCTGCACAACGTCGCGGGTCTGGCCACGCTGGGTCTGCTGGCCAACTTTTTGCAGACGCAGGATGGGGCCAACATCCTGTCCGCGCCAAATCTGATGACCCTCGACAACGAGGAGGCCAAGATCGTCGTTGGCCAGAACGTGCCCTTCATCACCGGCCAGTACGCACAGACCGGATCAAGCGCCACGGTCACGCCGTTCCAGACCATCGAGCGCAAGGACGTGGGCCTGACCCTCAAGGTGCGTCCGCAGATCACCGCCGGCGGCGCCATCAAGATGGACGTCTATCAGGAGGTGTCGAGCATCTCCAGCGCCACCAACGCAGCGGGCATCATCACCAACAAGCGTTCCATCCAGACCGCGGTGCTGGTCAACGACGGGCAGACCATCGTGCTTGGCGGGCTGATGCAGGACAACGTCAGCTCCAACGACAGCAAGATCCCGGGCCTGGGGGATATTCCGGGGCTGGGCGCGCTGTTCCGCTCCAACTCGCGCACGGCGACCAAGACGGATTTGATGGTGTTCCTGCGGCCCATCGTCGTGCGCACCGAGGAGCAAGGCAACGCCCTGAGCCAGAAGCGCTATGACTCGATGCGCGGCATGCAGAACAATGCGCAACTGCCGTCGCAACTCGGCATGCCGAATCTGCCCGGGCCGGTGATGCCAAGCATCGGTGAGGAGCCGGCCAGCGTTTCTGCAAGCAGCGCCAGCAGCGCAGCCGCGCCCGGCCCCGCGATCGCCATGACGGCCGCCGCATCAAACGGCGCAAACGCCCTGCAAAGCCTGCAGGCGCATCAGACGGCGGACGCCACCGTGGTCGAGCTTGGCTTCGCCCAGCCGCTGGCCGCGCCGCCCACCGCATTCACCATGAGCGATCCCATCCGTCTGGTGCTCGATTTTCCGGGGGCGCACTCGCAGCTCAGCAGCAAGAGCCAGAGCTTCCAGCTCGGGCCCCTGCAATCCGCCAGCGTGCTCGACGGCCAGGGCAAGACCCGGGTGATTTTCAATCTGGACCAGACCACCCGCTACGCCACCGAGGTGCAGGGCAAGCAGTTGCGCGTCACCCTGACGCCGCAGCGCTGAACGGCGAACCGACCATGTCCGCGCGCCACCCCCTGCCCTACACCTTCTGCCGCGACCAGGCGGTGCTTGCCGAGGACGACGGCCAGGGCGTCGAGCTTTGGATGTGCGAGGACACGCGGCCTGCCGCGCTGGTCGAGGTGCAGCGCCAGCATGTGCTGCGCGCGGTGCATCGCACCTCGGCAGACGATCTCCAGGCCCGCATCGGCGCCGCGTATGCCGCGCGTGACGGCAGCGCCGCCGCAGTCATCAGCGAGGTGGAGGGCGATGTCGATCTCGGCCGCCTCATGCAGGACATCCCGGCGGTTGAAGACTTGCTCGAAGCCGCCGATGACGCGCCCATCATCCGCATGCTCAACGTGCTGTTCACGCAGGCGGCGCGCGAGGGCGCATCCGACATCCACATCGAACCCTACGAAACCGCGTCGGTGGTGCGCTTCCGCGTGGACGGCACCCTGCGCGAAGTGGTGCGGCCCAACAAGGCCTTGCACGGCGCGCTGATTTCCCGCATCAAAATCCTCTCGCAGCTCGACATTGCCGAAAAGCGCCTGCCGCAGGACGGCCGCATCGCCCTGCGCATCGGCGGCCGCACGCTGGACGTGCGCGTGTCCAGCCTGCCGTGCGCGCACGGCGAACGCGCCGTGCTGCGCCTGCTCGACAAATCCGCAGCCAAGCTCAACCTGCGCGCCGTGGGCATGGCGCCCGACATGCTCGACCACTTCGACGGCCTCATCCGCGCGCCGCACGGCATCCTGCTCGTCACCGGCCCGACCGGCAGCGGCAAGACCACCACGCTCTACTCCGCGCTGAGCCGCCTCGACGCCAGCACCACCAGCATCATGACGGTGGAAGATCCTATTGAGTACGACCTGCCTGGCATCGGCCAGACCCAGGTGAATGCGCGCATCGACCTGACCTTCGCCCGCGCCCTGCGCGCCATCCTGCGGCAAGACCCGGACGTGGTGATGATCGGTGAAATCCGCGACTTCGAAACCGCACAGATCGCCATCCAGGCTTCGCTCACCGGCCACCTCGTGCTCGCCACCCTGCACACCAACGATTCGGTTTCCGCCGTCACCCGCCTCACCGACATGGGCGTCGAACCCTTTCTGCTCGCCTCCTCGCTGCTCGGCGTGCTGGCGCAGCGCCTGGTGCGGCAGCTCTGCCCCGCCTGCAAGGTTCCTGCGCCCGACGGCCAGGGCTTCGTCCCCGTTGGCTGCCCGGCCTGCAACCACACCGGCTATAGCGGACGCACCGGCGTGTTCGAACTGTTCGAGGTCAATGACACCCTGCGCGGCGCCATCCACGCCCGCGCCGCCGAGGCCGAACTGCGTCGCACCGCACAGTCTGCAGGCATGCGCAATATGCGACAGGACGGCCAGCGCTACATCGACAGCGGCATCACCAGCCTCGCCGAGTTGCTGCGGGTCACGCGCGATTGAGCCGCACGTCTGAGCAGCACATCCGACCGCACCAACCGCTTGATTCCTTTGCGATATGCCCGCCTACCGCTTCACCGCCCTTGATGCCACCGGCGCCGAACAATCCGGCGTGCTCGAAGCGGAAAGCGCCCGCGGCGCCCGCACCCTGCTGCGCAGCCGCGGCCTCATTCCGCTGCAGGTCGAGGGCATTCACGAAGAAGCCGCGCAGGCCAGCGGACGGCGGTTTTCCCGCCGCGTGTTCAATAACCAGGAGCGCACCCTGTTCACCCGCCAGCTCGCGGGGCTGCTGGTCTCGGGCCTGCCGGTGGAAAAGGCGCTGGCCGCCCTGGCCGACGATGCCGACAGCGCCGAGGTCGGCAACCTGCTGTCCAACCTCAAGAGCGAGGTGTCTGCCGGGCACAGCTTCGGCGCGGCGCTCGGACAGTATCCGCGTGAATTCGCCCCCATTTATCGCGCCCTGGTGAATGCCGGCGAAGACAGCGGCGACCTCGGGCTGGTGATGGAGCGCCTGGCCGACTACCTCGAAGACCGCCAGGCGCTGCGCGGCAAGATGGTGCAGGCCTTCGCCTACCCGGCCATCGTCGTGCTGGTGGCCGTGACGGTGGTGGTGATGCTGCTGACCTATGTCGTGCCGCAGGTGGTGGGCGTGTTCCAGGGGGCGCACCAAAAGCTGCCCATGCTCACCGTTGGGCTGATCGCCGTGTCCGACTTCATGCGCGCCTGGGGCTGGCTGCTGCTCACTGCGCTGGTGATTGGCGGCGTCGCGTTTGCCCAGGCCATGAAGCTGCCGGGCCCGCGGCTGGCGTTCGATGGGTTTATGCTGCGCAGCCCGCTGTTCGGGCGGTTGGTGCGCGGCCTGAACACCGCCCGCTTTGCCAGCACCCTGGCGATTCTCGGCGCCGCAGGCGTGCCCATCCTGCGGGCGCTGCAGGCCGCTGCCGATACCTTGACCAACAGCCTGCTCAAGGCGGACGCCGAAGAGGCCATCGCCCTGGTGCGCGAAGGCGCGTCTCTGGCGCAGTCGCTGGCGCTGCACAAGCGCTTCCCGCCCGTGCTCATCACCTTCATTCGCTTGGGCGAGCAGACCGGCACCTTGCCGCAAATGCTTGACCGCGCCGCCGTGCAGCATGCGCAGGAAGTGCAGCGCCGCGCCATGACCCTGACCACCATTCTGGAGCCGCTGCTCATCCTGGTGATGGGCGGCATGGTGCTGCTCATTGTGCTCGCGGTGATGATGCCCATCATCCAGATGAACAATCTCGTGAAGTGACACTCCCCTCGAAAACCTCGCTGCGCTCGGTTCACCCCCCAGGGGGCGAGAAACACTTGGGGCGGCCCTGCGTGTTTCTCCCCAACTCGTCCTTGACCTGCTATGCCTGCTGATTTGATTGACCGTCTTGTCGTGGCGATTTCCTCCCGCGCCCTGTTCGACTTCGAGGAGGAAAACCGCGTGTTCGAGCAGGCCGCTGATGCCGCCTACATGCGCTTGCAGCTCGACCGCCTGGAGCGGCCCGCGCAACCTGGCGTGGCGTTCCAACTGGTGCGCAAGCTGCTGGCCTTCAACACCAGCGACGCTCAGCGCGACAGGGTGGAAGTGGTGCTGCTGTCGCGCAACGATCCAGTGTCCGGACTGCGCGTGTTCAATTCCGCCAAACACCACGGCACGCCCATCGAGCGCGGCGTGTTCACCCGTGGCCGCGCGCCATTTCAGTATCTGCACGCGCTGCAGGCCAATCTGTTCCTCTCGGCCGAGCCCGACGACGTGCGCGCCGCGCTGCACGCCGGCTATCCGGCGGCGCAGGTCTATCCAGAATCAGCACGCGCGTCCGAGGCGCACCCAGACGAGGTGCGCATCGCCTTCGACGGCGACGCCGTGTTGTTCTCCGACGAAGCCGAGCGCGTGTTCCAGGCCGAGGGCCTGCCGGCCTTTCAGCGGCACGAGGCCAGCAAGGCCGCGCTGCCCTTGCCCCCCGGCCCATTCAAACCGCTGCTCGAAGCCCTGCACCGCCTGCAGCGCGCCAGCGCCGATGGCTCCACCCCCATGCGCCTGCGCACCGCGCTGGTCACCGCACGCAGCGCCCCGGCGCACGAGCGCGCCATCCGCACCCTGATGCACTGGAACATCACCGTCGATGAAGCCATGTTTCTCGGTGGTCTGGACAAAGGGCCGTTCCTGCGCGAGTTCCAGCCCGACTTTTTCTTCGACGACCAAGCCGGGCATGTGCAATCCGCCGCGCGCCATGTGCCGTCCGGGCAGGTGCATGCCGAGGTCACGCGCAAGTCCTGAACGCTGTCAGGGCGGACAGGGCGGGCGCCTGAAAAAAAGCGTTGCCGCTCCTACCATGCAAGCCTTTCCCCCCCGCAGACCCACATCAAGGAGACTCGCATGGCCACCACCCATCTGCACGGCAGCCCCGTTCCCACGAGCGGCGAATTGCCCGCCAAAGGCAGCAAAGCCCCCGATTTCCGCCTGACCGACAAAGACCTGGCCGACCGCACCCTGGCCGATTTCGCGGGGCAGCGCAAGGTGCTCAACATCTTCCCGTCCATCGACACCCCGACCTGCGCCCAGTCTGTGCGCACGTTCAACGCCCGCGCCTCCGAGAAGGCCGACACCGTGGTGCTGTGCATTTCCGCCGACCTGCCATTTGCCCAGGCCCGATTCTGTGGCGCCGAAGGTCTGGACAAAGTCGTCAATCTCTCGGAAATGCGTGACCGCAGTTTCGCCCAGGCCTATGGCGTGGGCATCGCTGGCGGCCCGCTCACCGGGCTATGCGCGCGCGCCGTGGTCGTGCTCGACAAGGACAACACCGTGCTCCACACGGAGCTGGTGAACGAAATCGCCCACGAACCCAACTACGACGCCGCCCTGGCCGCGCTGTAACGCGGCAGACTCCGCGTGGCGCGTGTTTGCCGCGCGGAGTTTCTAGGAGCCTGTCGGGCTTTGGTCGTCGGCTGCAAATGGGTCGCAGCAGTCCATTTTTGGCGACGCCGAAACATCGCAAGCTCGTTTTCACCGTCTTTTTGACCCATAGTGAGGCTATGGGTCTGCAAATCCGGCAAAAACTGTCCTCGCTGGGCCCCATTTTGGCTACGCCGCTCTCCGAGAACGCTTTCGACGACCAAAGCCCGACAGGCTCCTAGAATCACGCATTTATCTCCCGGAGACAACACATCATGGTCATGCCCACTTCCATGTCGGATCGCGACGGCAAAATCTGGATGGACGGTCAGTTGGTGGAGTGGCGCGATGCCAAGGTCCACGTCCTGACCCACACCCTGCACTACGGCTGCGGCGCCTTCGAGGGCGTGCGTGCTTACAAGACCGACAAGGGCACAGCGATCTTCCGCTTGCGCGATCACACCGAGCGCCTGTTCAACAGCGCCAAGATTCTGCGCATGGAGATTCCTTTCACCATCGAGCAGGCCATGCAGGCGCAGATCGACGTGGTCAAGACCAACGGTTTCGACTCCTGCTACATCCGCCCGCTCACCTGGATTGGCGACAAGAAGCTCGGCGTCTCGCCGCGCGGCAACACCATTCATCTGATGATCGCAGCGTGGCCGTGGGGAGCCTATCTCGGCGAAGACGGAATGAAACGCGGCATTCGCGTCAAGACCAGCAGCTACACCCGCCACCATGTGAACATCACCATGGTCAACGCCAAGGCGGTGAGCAACTACACCAACTCCATCCTGGCGAATATGGAGGTCACCAACGACGGCTACGACGAAGCGCTTCTGCTCGACCCGCAGGGTTTTGTGAGCGAGGGCGCGGGCGAGAATATTTTCGTCGTGCGCGAAGGCGTGCTCTACACCCCCGATCTGTCTTCGGGCGCGCTCAATGGCATCACCCGCAAGACCGTGTTTGCCATCTGCGAAGATCTGGGTTTGACCATCAAGGAAAAGCGCATCACCCGCGACGAGGTTTACATCGCCGACGAAGCATTCTTCACCGGCACTGCAGCCGAGATCACGCCCATCCGCGAGCTCGACGGCATCGCCCTCGGTCCTGGCCATCGCGGCCCCGTCACAGAACGCATCCAAAACGCGTTCTTCGACATCGTCGGCGGGCGCAATCCCAAGTACGCGAGCTGGCTGTCTGCGGTTTGATCCTGCCCCCTTTCACCGACTGAGATCTGCTCATGAGCGCCATTCCAAAACCCGACATGCCCGTGGTCGAACTCAAGGCCAAGGACTTGCCCGCCTATTGCCCCAACCCGAACATGCCGATCTGGAGCAGCCATCCGCGGGTGTTCATCGACGTGACGCATGGCGAAGCCGCCTGCCCCTATTGCGGCACGCGCTATCGTTTGGCAGAGGGTGAAGTGGTTCACGGCCATTGAGCACGCATTCGGCATGAGCGCGCCGGGCCGCTCCCAAGCGCTCATGCCGCAGCGCGCATCGCGCAGAGGTGTCCAGTGACCCGCGTCCTGCTGATCGCACCGCAATGGATCGGAGACGCGGTGATGGCGCAACCCCTGGTTGCGCTGCTCGCCGCCCGCGGCGAGCAGGTCACGGCGCTCGGCCTGCCCTCAGTCGCCCCCGTGCTGCGCGCCATGCCGGGGGTGGTCGGCGTGATCGAAGCGCCTTTCGTGCACGGCAAGCTCGATTTCAAGCTGCGCCGACACCTTGCCGCGCAGCTTCGTCAACAAGAATTCCAGCGCGCCTACATCCTCGGCAACAACCTCAAGTCGCGGCTCGTGCCCTGGCTGGCTGGCATTCCGCAGCGCATCGGCCATGCGGGGGAGGCCAGGGGTTTGTTGCTGACTGACAGCCTGGAGTCAGACGCGCCGCGCGGCAAGCCCCGGCCCTCCGAGCCTTTGGCGTTATCCCCGGTGGCTTGCCGCATTCCAAGAGACGCATCCTCCGCCCGGCCAGACATGCGCCAGCATTACGCCGCACTGGCGCGTCTCGCCACCGGCGGGCCGGACCTCCCGGCGCCAGAGCCCACTTTGATGATCCCGGGCCAGGCGGCAAGCGAAGCGCGCCAGCAGTTCGGGCTTTTCGAGCGCTGGATTGCCCTGTGCCCTGGCGCCGAATACGGTCCCGCCAAACAATGGCCAGTCGCACATTACGCGGCACTGGCAACCCTGGCGCAACAGGCGGGTTACGGCGTTGCCGTGCTGGGCGCCCCGCGCGATGCCGCCGCTGGAGACGCCATAGCCGGCCATGCCCCCGGAGCCTTGAATCTTTGCGGCGCCACCCGGCTGGACGAAGCCATCGCCCTGCTCGCCAGCAGCAGCGGCGTTGTCAGCAATGACTCCGGCCTGATGCATATCGCCGCCGCATTGGAGCGTCCGACAATCGGCGTTTACGGTTCGACCGATCCGCGCCACACCCCGCCCGCGGCGCACCGTAGTGCCGCGCTCTGGCTGCAGCTCGACTGCAGCCCCTGTTTTCAGCGAACCTGCCCGCTGGGCCATCTCGATTGTTTGCGGCGGATCGCGCCAGACGCAGTGTGGCATGCACTCAAACAATTGATGCCCTGATCAGCGCCAGAACAGCACAGCCGCGATGGCGATCCATCCGAGGGTGAAGTTCAGCACGACGAAAGGATGCATTTTCTCCAGCGACTGCCCCACGGCGGGCCAGTCCTGTGCTGCCGCAGCAAGCTTTGCCCGTCGGTAAGGTGCGAAAAAAATGTGCGCAAAAACCGCCATCATGATGAGCCCTACGCCGAACATGACGTGCCAGCCGATGGGGGCGTGCGCAAAGCCGACCTGCAACATGATGATCAGCCCCGTGATCAGGATGACGGCAATGCTGATCCAGACCAGCGGAAAAAACCGCTGCAGACTGGACAAGATGAGTTGCGGCCGCGCTGGCGCCTGCAGCGTGGCAAAAGCTGCCGGGCGCATCGCGAACAGAATGAATCCCATACCACCCATCCAGGTGACTGCAGAGACAAGATGTAAAAAAACCAGAAGAGCATTCATCGAGATTTCCAGGAGGAACAGGCGTGCAATCGGACGGACGTCAATGCCGCATGCGTTGCGGTGCGCGCACCGAAGGTGCCAGAAGCTTGACTCGGCACAATGTTAAGTGTGCGGGCAAGAAAAATGCTGGCGCATCATCGACTTTCCCCTATACTTTCGCCGTTTGAGCTTCAGGCGAATTGTTACCCGCAGCAACAACCTTGACGGTTGTTGAGCGCCGCCAGCCTGCAGGCGTTCAATCCTGAATCTTCTCTTTCCATACTCACACTGCGTTGTAGAGCCGCTGTTGTAAAACCGGACGCTCCTGCTTTGAACCACACCGTGCAATCCACCGATCCCTGGCAAGACCAGCAAGATGCTCCGGCAGCGGCGCCGATGACCCGCGCCGAGGTGCAAAGCCTGTTGTTGCGCAAACCCCAGGTTTCGGTCTGGCGCGTGGTGGTGCTGCAGTTCGTCGTTGGTCTGGTGGTGGCGCTCGCCTCCTGGTTTTTTGCTGCGGGCCAATTGTCCGTGGTGTATTCCGCAATGTATGGCGCAGCCATCATTGCCCTGCCGTCCGCCTTGTTTGCGTTGTCCATTCAGCTCTGGCTGTCCAAATTGAAGCCTGGCGTCGCCGTTTACGGCTTTGCGCTGGGTGAGATGTTGAAAATTGGCTTGACCATCGTGCTCTTGTTTTTTGCGCCGCGCATCGTGCAACCGCTGAGCTGGGCGGCCATGCTGATTGCGATCGTGGTGACCTTGCAGGTGTACTGGGTTGCCTTGATTTTGCGCGGCAAGAAGGCCAGTTGCGCAACCTGATCCATTCAAGTCGCGCCGCGCAGGCGGCGCTCAAAAATTAGTCGACCATGTCCGCAGAACAACACACCATCACCGCAGGCGAATACATCGTTCACCACCTGACCCACTGGACCAGCGGTCCACGGACCGGCGTGATTGACTTTGGCATCATCGACATCGATTCGGTGATTTTCTCCGTTCTGCTGGGTGTGATTGCCTGCTTTATGCTGTGGCGTGTCGCCAAGAACATGACCAGCGGCAAACCCGGGCGGATGCAGGGCGCGGTCGAGTTTCTCGTGGAATTCGTGGACGAGCAGGCGCGCGGCATCGTGCGCAATGCTAAATCGCGCGAATTCGTCGCCCCGTTGGCTTTCATCTCGTTCGTCTGGATCGTGATGATGAACCTGATGGATTTGCTGCCGGTCGATCTTCTGCCGCGCATCTGGCAAGGGGCGGGCGCGATGGCTGGCCATGACCCGGAGCACATGTATTTGCGCGTCGTGCCCACGGCGGATTTGTCGGTGGCGCTGGGAATGTCTCTCACCATTCTGATGCTGAGCCTCTATTACGGCATCAAGGTCAAGGGCATTGGCGGTTGGGTGCATGAATTGTTTACCGCGCCATTTGGCAATCACTTTCTGCTGTGGCCGCTGAATTTCGCTATGCAGGTGCTGGAGTACCTGGCCAAAACCCTCTCGCATGGCATGCGGTTGTTCGGTAACCTCTACGCCGAAGAAATCCTGTTCATGATCATCGCCCTCATGGGCGCGGCCGGCCTCAGCAGCCTGACCGGCTGGGCGTTGTTCTTTGGCAACATCGCCGCGGGCCTGGCCTGGTCGATCTTCAGCCTGCTGGTCATTGTGCTGCAGGGTTTCATCTTCATGATGCTGACCTTGGTGTACATCGGCCAGGCTCACGATCACCACTGATTTTTCGATCTTTCTCGTTTCTTTTCTCTTCACCACTTCAACTCACTAGGAGCAAGCATGGAACACGTTCTCGGATATGTCGCACTGGCCGCTGGTCTGATCATTGGCCTGGGCGCAAACGGCGCTTGTATCGGCATCGGCATCATGGGCAGCAAATACCTCGAATCCGCCGCACGTCAGCCCGAGCTGATGAACGAACTGCAAACCAAGATGTTCCTGCTGGCCGGCCTGATCGACGCGGCCTTCCTGATTGGTGTCGGTCTGGCCATGATGTTCACTTTCGCCAACCCGTTCGTTCTGAAGTAAGCCGCGCTTGACTCCAGCAACGATCTGTTCACCTATCTGAAGCAAAGGTTAGCGCCATGCATCTGGACGCAACACTCATTGCGCAGATCATCGTTTTCTTGCTGCTGGCGTGGTTCACGAAGAAATTCGTGTGGCCGCCCATCGTCAAGGCCCTCGATGAACGCGCAACAAAAATCGCCGACGGCCTGGCTGCCGCCGATCGCGCCAAATCCGAACTCGCCACGGCCAACCGCAAGGTCGAGGAAGAGCTTGCGCGTTCGCATCACGAAAGTGCAGGGCGTCTGGCGGATGCCGAGCGCCGTGCGCAGGCCGTGATCGAAGAAGCACGCAAGAAGGCAGAGGAGGTCGGGGCGAATATCGTGGCCCAGGCCAAATCCGAAGCTGACCAGCAAGCGCTCAAGGCACGCGAGCAATTGCGTGATCAGGTCGCCGCACTGGCGGTAAAAGGCGCGGAGTCGATCCTGCACCGCGAGATCAATCCGCAGGTGCATGCCGATCTACTCAATCGGCTCAAGGCCGAGCTGTAATCGGAGCGCGCCATGGCTGAACTCGCCACTATTGCCCGTCCCTACGCCGAAGCCGCATTTGCGGCTGTGCGCGATGCGGGCGTCTCCCCCGCGCAAGCGGCCGACACGCTGGATCGGATCGCGCAAGTGACGTCCGATCCCGCATTGCGTGAGGTCGTCGGCAGCCCGAAGGTTTCAGCCCGGCAACTGGCGGATCTGGTTCTCGGTGTTGTGCCCGCAGGGATTGCGCCCGCGTTGAAGAATCTGATCGAGATGCTCGCAGAAAACAGGCGACTCGCCGCCATGCCCCAGATCGCCGAGCAGTTCCGTGTCCTCAAGGACGAAGCGGAAGGCAAGTTCGAGGCCGTGGTGACCAGCGCCTTCCCGCTGGAAGGCGAGGCGCTCGACAGTCTGCTGCAGGCGCTTGAACGCAAATACGGCCGCAAGCTGCACGCCACTGTGGAAATCGATCCGTCGCTCATCGGGGGAGTGCGTGTTGCCGTTGGCGACGAAGTGCTCGATACCTCGGTCCGCGCCAGGCTGGAGCAGATGAAAGTCGCTCTCACCGCTTAAAGTCTTAGAGGCTCCCATGCAACTCAATCCCGCAGAAATTTCCGAACTCATCAAGAGCCGCATCGAAGGCCTGGGCGCCAGCGCCAATATCCGCAACGAGGGCACGGTTGTGTCCCTGACCGACGGTATTGCGCGAGTCCACGGCCTGTCCGACGTGATGCAGGGCGAAATGCTCGAATTTCCGAACAACACCTATGGCCTGGCGCTCAACCTTGAGCGCGACTCGGTCGGCGTGGTGATTCTCGGCCCCTACGAAAAAATTTCCGAAGGCGACACGGTCAAATGCACTGGCGAAATCCTGTCCGTTCCGGTGGGCCCCGAACTCATTGGCCGTGTCGTCAATACCCTGGGCGTGCCGATTGACGGCAAGGGTCCGGTGGAGACCAAGCAGCACGACCCCATCGAGAAAATCGCTCCTGGCGTGATCTGGCGCAAGTCAGTGTCGCAGCCAGTGCAAACTGGGATCAAGGCGATTGACGCCATGGTGCCCGTCGGCCGCGGGCAGCGCGAACTGATCATTGGCGACCGCCAGACCGGCAAGACCGCCGTCGCCGTTGACTCGATCATCAGCCAGAAGGGCAAGGATCTGATCTGCATCTACGTGGCGATCGGCCAGAAGGCCTCGACCATCGCCAACGTAGTGCGCAAGCTGCAAGAGTTTGGCGCGATGGAGTACACCATCGTCGTGGCCGCCTCGGCCTCCGATTCC
>JAQTVS010000300.1 GCA_028706735.1 Thiomonas sp. | reverse complement strand
GGCGGTCGAGGGCGTGATGCCAGCCGTCGTAGTGCCCGTCCGACCAGGAGTAGTCGAAGTGGTACCAGCAATTGCCGTTGACCATGCCGAGCGGCTCGATGCCGTGAATGCGCTGCGCCAGCATTTCAGCGGGCGTGGCGGTGCTCACCCAAGGCAGCTCGCGCCGCGCGGTGGCGGCCAGGCGGGCCTTGACGAATTCGGGCAGATCGCCGCTGGGCAGCGCCTCGGCCCAGGCCTGCTGCCGCGCCAGTTCATCGGCGCTGAGCGCACGCGGCGCGGCCAGAGTGTGGGCGGACGCGGTGAACCCGTCCACCGCGTGGCGCGCGTCTTGCGCGACACCCTCGGCGCGCTGCTTCAACGTGTTCCAGAGTGACATGTTGTTCCTCTCAATGCATCAGAAAATCATGCAGCGACTGGCTGGCGCGCTGCAGTTCGCCGGACTGCGAAAACAGCGCCGCGAGCAGGCTCTCCATCCACCCGGCCAGGCTCAGTTCGTCGCGTTTGAGAATGACCCCGCCCACCACCCGGGCGCGCTGAGTGCGCACCCCGGAAGGATGGCGTTCGAGCAGGTAATGAAACTCCTCGGTGCGCACGGTGATGGTCTGCACATGGCTGGTCTTGGCGAACAGGCCGTCGCGCTTGCGCACCCCGTCCACCTGGCCCGGCAGATCGCCTTCGAGTCGCGCGGCCAGCCCTTCGACAAAGGCCTGGATGTCTGCGCTGGAGCGGCGGATCCAGGCGGCTTGCAGATCGATCTGGTTGGCGTCGTCCGCGCCGGGGTCGGCGGGGCTCAAGGTGTCGTTCATGGGTGGGTCGAGTGGTGATGAAACATTGAGGCCAGGCGGGGGGCGCGCCGCTGGGCAGTTGCCGTCTCGCTGGCATTGAGGTGCTGCTGCATGGCGGCGTGGGCGGCATCGCGCAGTTGCACTGCGGCCGTGAACGCGTCGCCGGTTTGGCGCGGAGGAATCGGCGCGGTGACGGTGAGGCGGACCGCATGCCGGTGCGGCAACCGCTCACCGTCGCGCAGCACCGCGCGGGTGCCGCGCAGAATCACCGGAACCACTGGCATGTCTGCCCGCACTGCGGCCTCGAACGGGCCGAGGTGAAAGCCGAGCAGGCCGGGATCGCGGCGAAATGTGCCTTCAGGAAAAACGCAGAGCGACACGCCCTGCGCCGCCAGGGCGCTCAGGCGCTGCGCGGCCGCCACGCTGCCTTGCGCGTCGAAACGCTCGACAAACTCGGCGCCCAGCCGCCGCAGGAAAAAGCGCGCCACCGGGTTGCGCAGCAGCTCGCGCTTGGCGACGAAGCGATACGGGCCGCGCAATGCCGCCAGCACCATCAGGCCATCGAGGTCGCTGGAATGATTGACCAGCAGCATGTGCGGCTGCTTTGGCAAGGCCTGCACGCCCTGCACCTGCAGAGGCTGGCCGACGAGGCGCAGCAGCAGGCGGGCGGCGCCGTGGGCGACTCGCCAGGCCCAGGCCGGCCTGGGCAGCAAGGCCAGGATCGGTGCGATCAGCAGCATCACCCCGCCCAGCGCCAGCCACCACCAGGCGGCGTAGAGCAGATGCGCCGCTTGCGATAACCCCTGCCGCGCGCGCGCCGCTGCGGCGCTGCGCGCCAGCCGCAGGAATTGCCGCCACACCGCGAGGGGCCGCGTGCCCATGCGGCCCGACAGCCACACTTGCCGCGTGGCGTCGCGGCGCAGCTTGCCGCTGGAGGTCTTGCGCACGGTGTGCAGCGGGGCCAGCACCACCTCGTCGGGCGGTTCGCCCAGCACCTCGGTCGCAGTGCTCACGATGGCGGCTTGAAGTTGGTTGCGCGCGGCGGCGTCGGTTTCGCGGGTTTCGGCCAGCACCACCACACGCTCGGTGCCGCGGGCTTCGTCGGGCGCGCCGAACACCACCACGCAGCCTTTGCGCACCCCGGCCAGTTCGCCCACGGCGAGTTCGACTTCGTGCGGATAAATATTGCGCCCGCCGCGAATGATGATGTCTTTCACCCGGCCGGTGATGTAGATCTCGCCCTCGGCGCGGTAGGCCCGGTCGCCGCTGTCGAGCCAGCCATCGTGAAGCAGCTTTTGGGTCTCCAGCGGCCTGCGGTAATAGCCGCCGGTGGCCGACGGCCCCTGAAACTCCAGCCGCCCCTCCACCCGCTCGGCGACTTCTTCGCCCAGGTCGTCGAGCAGGCGCACGCGGTGTCCGGGAATGGCCTGGCCGCAGGCGACGAAGCGCAGCGCGTGCGGGTCGTTCGCGGCGGCGGGTTGCGCGTGGTGCGTTTGCTCGAACACCGTGCGATCAATCGCATCGACCACCGGCGGGCGCTGAAGCGACGACAGCAGCAGCGCCACCGAGTTTTCCGCCAGGCCGTACACCGGCGTCATGGCCTCCGGTCGAAAGCCATACGGCGCAAAGCGTGCCGTGAATCGGTCGATGGTGTCGGGGCTCACCGGCTCGGCGCCATTGGCCGCCAGCCGCAGGGTGTGCAGATCAAGGCCGTCGATGTCGGCATCGGCCACATGGCGCAGGCACAGCTCAAAGGCGAAGTTCGGCGCCGCGGTCTGCGTGCCGCCGTAGCGGTGAATGGCCCAGAGCCAGCTCTGCGGCCGGCGCAGAAACGCCAGCGGCGACATCACCACCAGACGGTTGCCGGTGTAGAGGCTGGACAGCCAGGCGCCGATCAACCCCATGTCGTGATACAGCGGCAGCCAGCTCACGAACACATCGTCGGGCTGAAGTTGCAGCACATCGTGAATGGCGCGGATATTGGCCAGCAGGTTGGCGTGGGTGAGCGCCACGCCCTTGGGGTCGCCGGTGCTGCCAGAGGTGTACTGGATGAAGGCGATGGCGTCGGCTGCCACCGCCACCGGCACGCGGGGTGGCCAAACCTCCGCATCAGCGGGGGGAGCGGTGTCGGTGATCACATGACGCAGGCTGGGCGCCAGCGCTTCGAGCAGATGCGCCACCCGCCGCGCTTCGGGCACGGTGATCAGCGCGACTGCCTGCGCATTGGCCAGAATGCCGGCATGGCGGCGCACATGGTCTTCGATCTGCGACAGCCGCGCCGGCGGGTAGATGGGCACCGGCGCCGCGCCCGCCAGCAAAATGCCGAGGTAGCGCGTGAAGTAGTCGGCGCAGGTCGGCAGCATGAGGGCCACGGTCTGCCGCGGCTGCACGCCCAGCGCCTGCAACTGTTGCGCCGTGCGCTGCGCGCCGCGCCACAGGTCGGCATAGCTCAGCGTGCGTTCCTCGGGCTCCTGGCGATCCGGCGGGGAGGCGTTGTCATTGGGCTGCAGCAGCACGATCTGGCGGCGTTCTGGATGACGCGCCAGATGCCACTGCAGCACGTCCAGCAAGGTCTCGGCCAGCTCTGGAACGGCGGCCTCGCCGGCCTGGGGCGAGGCGGTGCGCTGCACGGCCGGGCCGTGAATGTCGGTGGGCGGGGCGGGCGGATTTGTCGGCTCCAACTGCGGAGATGGGTGCAATGGCGCCGCCGCCTGCAGCGCGTGCAGCAGGTCGCGCGGGGTCTGCACCTGCTGCAGCAGATCGTCGGGCAGACGCAGCTTGAAAGCGCGCTCCACTCGCAGCAGCAACTCCACCCGGGACAGACTGTCGAGGCCCAGATCGCGGTCGAGAGCGCTGTCGAGTTCCACCGTTGCCGCGTGTGCCGCGGCGCTGTGCAACTCGCCGTAAAGCGCGCGCACGACGCCCAGCAAGGGCTGCGAGAGATCTGCGCCGTTGGGCGGCGGCCCCTGGCCATTCTCATTGCGTGCAGATTCCATGTCCGGCTCCCGCTAACGCGCGTTCGCCTTGCAGGCGCCGCGGGTTTTGCTTCACGCTCAATCCTGGGCGATGACCGTTGGATCGGCGGCGTCCAGAAAAGTGCGGAGCCTTAAGACTCGCCAAAGCGAAGCCAGGAATGGAACCTCAGAGGAACCTCAGGGCCCGATCGACTGC
>JAQTVS010000299.1 GCA_028706735.1 Thiomonas sp. | reverse complement strand
CTGCTGATCCTGTTCTTCGTCGTAGGCTTCATTGGCCGCGCGCTTGAGGCGCGAATCGGTCAGAACTATCCGCAGCAGTGGGAGTTCTACGCCGTGTCGCTCGCCATGTTCCTGGTGCTGGCCTTTCCGGGTTATGTGCTGCGCTACATGGTCAAGCGCCATCCGGCGCCCAGCCGCGCATGAGTGCCGATCCGGCGCGCGTGCCGCAGGCTGCGGCCTTGCGCGAACACACGCTCGACAGCGAGATGGTGTTTCGCGGCGCCTTCCTCAACATCTCGCGCGATCTGGTTCGGCTGGCCAATGGCGCGCAGGTGACGCGCGAATACATTCGGCATTCCGGCGCCGTGATGATCATTCCCCTGCTGGACAATGGGAATGTGCTGATGGAGCGCCAGTTCCGCACGCCGATGCAGCGGGTGATGTTGGAATTTCCCGCAGGCAAGCTTGATGCGGGCGAAAGCTGGCTGGCTTGCGCGCAGCGCGAACTGCGCGAGGAAACCGGCTACCGCGCAAGGCAGTGGGCTTATATCGGCCCGATCAACAACGCCATTTCCTATTCCGACGAAACCATCCATCTCGCCTTCGCGCGCGGTCTGGTCGCGGGGGCGCAGTCGCTCGATGACAACGAATTGCTCGATGTGTTCGAAGCCAACCCGCAGGAGACTCTGAACTGGGTGCGCAACGGCCAGATCACCGATGTCAAGACCGTGATCGGCGCCTTCTGGCTGGAAAAACTGCTGCAGAACGCCTGGAACTTCGACTGGCAGGACGTGACCTGACGCCGCGGCTCAAATGCGGCGCTGCACCAGCAGGCGATAGGCCAGCAGATACAGGGTGACGAACGCCACGCTGCACAGCATGAGCATGGGTGTGCTGCTCCACCAGAGCATGGCCGGCCCCACGCTGAACGCGGCAACTCCCCAGAGGTAGGGCGAGGTGGCCGCGTTGCGCCGTTGCCGTGGGTCGGGATGGTCGTCCTGGTCGAGCAGGCGGGTCAATCGCCAGTACACCAGATGATGCAAATGCAGGGTATCGGGTGCAGTGCCTGCACGCTGGCGAAACTTGCGCCGCCACAGCGAATACAGCAATTCCCACACTGGGTAGGCCAGCACCATGAGGGCGAACCAGGGTGAGACCGCAGGATTGCGCGCCACGAGCAGCACGCTCAGCAACGCCATCCAGAAGCCGAGCAGATACGCGCCGGTATCGCCGAGAAAAATCTGCCCGCGCGGCCAGTTCCAGAATAGAAAACCCAGCAGCGCGCCGATGGCGGCGAGGCTGAGCGCCATGATCAGCGGATCGCTGACCTTGAAGGCCACATAGCCGATCGCGCCGAAGATCATGAAACTCACCATTCCGGCCAGGCCGTTGTAGCCGTCGATCATGTTCACCGCATGCGGCAGAGCGCTGATGGCGACCAGCGCAATCAGCCAGCCCAGCGGGGGCCAGGCCAACAGCCACGCATCGAAGGGCCAAAGGCCGATGCGGTTCACGCTGGCGCCCAGCAGCCACACTGCCAGTGCGGCCGCGAGCACCGTGGCCAGCGCCCGCCAGAGGGGCGGCACATGCCGCCGCAGGTCTTCGATGACGCCAGCGAGCAGCACCGGCAGGGTGGCCACCGCCAACAGCACGGTATTCAAAGCGCTGATGTAGGTGAGATGCATCAGCCACAAGATGCCGATCATCATTCCCAGCGCCACGGCAAAGCCGCCGGTGCGCGGCGTGGGGTGGCGGTGCCATTTCTGCACACCCGCGGTTTCGTCCAGCCCGAAGTGCTTGCGTCGTCCCAGCACAATGAGCGCGGCGCAACCCAGCCAGCAGAGCAGGGCGGACAAGGCGGTGGCGTGGAGCATCTGGCGTGTTCAACAGGGTGAAGCTGCAATTGTGCCTTGGTGCGACGGGGCAACCCGCGTTTTCCCCTGTGCCGCGATGCGCGCCGCGTCGTCCCCTACACTGCTTTGCATGAAACATCCCTCCAACTTGCTGCGCGCGCGTCCCCTCGTGGCGGGTGCCAGTTCCTCCGCAACAGCCGTGCGGATCTGACATGTCTGCATCCTTCTCCTGGCCTTACGAGTTGCTCATCGGTTGGCGCTATACCCGCAGCGGGCGGCGCAGTCGGCGCAATGGCTTCATCTCCTTCATTTCTGCGGTCTCCGTCGGCGGCATCGCCCTGGGGGTGGCTGCGCTGATCGTGGTCATTTCGGTGATGAACGGGTTTCAGAAGGAGGTGCGCGACCGCATGCTCAACGTCATCCCGCACATCCAGATTTTCAGCGTCAACGGCCAGGCGCTGCCCGACTGGCGCGGCGTGTCGGCACTGGTGAAAAGCAATCCCGCGGTCACCGGCGTGGCGCCGTTTGTCCAGGGCCAGGCCCTCGTGGCGCAAGGCAGCCAGTTGCAGGGCGTGCTGGTCTGGGGAGTGGAGCCGGGCGAGGAGACGCAGGTGTCGCAGATCCCGGAGCACATGGTGGCGGGCAGCCTGGCGGCGCTCAAACCGGGCGACTTCGGCGTGGTGCTGGGCAACGAGTTGGCCAATGCGCTGGGGGTCGGCGTGGGCGATCAGGTCACCATGGTGGTGCCCAGCGGCTCCATCACCCCGGCGGGCATGATTCCGCGCCTGCGCACCCTGCGGGTGGTGGGCATTTTCAGTGTCGGGCATTACGAATACGACAGCACCCTGGCGCTGGTGAATCTGCAGGACGCGTCGGCGTTGTTCCGCACCGGCGGCCCCACCGGGCTGCGCGTGCAGACGCGCAATATGAATGACGCCCCGCAGATCGCCCAAGACCTGCAGCGCGTGCTGCCGCCCGAACTCGTGGCCCAGCCTTGGACCGAGCAGAACCGCACCTGGTTCGAGGCCGTGGTGATTGAGAAGCGCATGATGTTCATCATCCTCACCATGATCGTGGCGGTGGCGGCGTTCAACCTCGTCTCCACCCTGGTGATGACCGTGACCGACAAACTGGCCGATATTGCCATTCTGCGCACCCAAGGCGCGAGCCCCGGCTCCATCATGTCCATTTTCCTGCTGCAGGGCGCGGTGACGGGGTTTCTCGGCACCTTCGCCGGCGTCGCGCTGGGGTGTCTGATCGCGTTCAATCTCGACCCCATCGTCTCCTTCCTCGAAGCCGTGCTGCACACCCAGTTCCTGCCGCGCAGCGTGTATCTGATCCACACCATGCCCAGCGATCCGCGCTTTTCAGACATCGCCACCATCACCGTGGCGTCGCTGGTGTTGTCGCTGCTGGCCACGCTTTATCCCAGTTGGAGCGCCTCGCGGGTGCAACCGGCGCAGGCGTTGCGTTATGAGTGAACATCTGCTGCTGTCTGATCTGCCATCGGCCTCGCCCGCCTTTGCGCACCTGCTCACGCAGCCCGGGCTGCCTGCAACCGCAGCCCTCTGCCGCCAAGCCGTGGTGCTGGAGCAGGAAGCGCCGCGCGAAGACGCACAGGCCGCCTGGCTGACCCCGTCCGAACGCTGGTTGCTGCACGCCCTGCGCTTGGACGGCGCAGAAGTCGAGCAGGCGCCGTGGGCGCGTCTGGCAGCGCTGGCCGACGGCGTGTCCGGCGCCTTTCCCGACGATCAAGCGTTGTGCCTGCTCACCCCGGCGCATCTGCGGCTGGGGCGCGACAGCCTTACGCTTACCGACCCCGCCGCGCTCGACCTCACGGTGGATGACGCGCAGCAACTCTTCACCGCCATCGCGCCGCTGTTTGCCGATGGCGGTTGGACGCTGCGCCAGGTCACGCCGTTGCGCTGGTATGCCGCCCATCCCAGCCTGAGCGCAGTGGTGACAGCGGGCGTGGCGCGGGCGCAGGGCCGCAGCGTCGCGGCCTGGATGCCTGGCGGCCCGGCGGCGCGTCCCTGGCGGCAACTGCTCACCGAAGTGCAGATGACCTGGCAGCACCATGCCGTCAACGAAGCGCGCGAACAGCGCGGGCTGTCGGATGTCAACTCCCTGTGGAT
>JAQTVS010000298.1 GCA_028706735.1 Thiomonas sp. | reverse complement strand
AAGGCTTGCGAAGGTGCGGCGCAGGCCGTGCAGGCTCACATGCGGCAATCCTGCGGCTTCCAGGGCGCGTACATGGGCAATGCGCGGCTCGGCCAGCTTCCCATCCTTGGCGGTGGGCGAACTGAACACCCATTCATTGCGCCGGGGCAGGGACTGCACCAGACGGCCAAGGTGGGGCGTCAACGGCACCTTGCGGCCTTCGGGCCTTACCTTGTCCTTCAGCCACACGGCACCTAGCGAAAAGTCCACATCGGCCCATTTGAGTTCGGCCAGCTCCTCGCGTCGGGCGCCGGTCAGCAGCAGCCCCTGCAAATAGGCGGCAATCACCGGATTGCTGATGCCCCGCACGGCGGCGAACCAGGGCGCAAGGTGCGCACGCTCCAGCACATCGAACCGCTTGCTTTTGCGGCTGGGCACATCAGCGCGCATGTCGCGGCTCTCCACGGCGCGGGTGTCCATGATGCCTGCGTATTCCGGGCGGTCAGCACACCAGCGCCAGAAGGCGCGAAAAAGCTCATAGCCCTGCCGGGCATTGTTTGCGCGTGTCTCTACTTCACGCTTGACCCAGGCGGCCAACACATCGACGGTTATCTCGGACATGCGCATGTCAAGCACCGGGCGCAGCACACCGGCCACCGTCACACCTGGCCCGCGCTTCTTGGGCACGCCTCCAGGCTGGGAGAGCGTCACATGGTCGCGCCTGTGCCTGGCTCCCCAGCGGCGCTCATGGTGAGCAAGATAGGCGCTCCAGGCTTACGGGCGCAGGCGCGATTTGCTGCCTGCGGGTCAAGCGCCCAACAGGCGGCGAGCAAGCAGGGTTTGCAGGTCACGGCGTCCGTCCGCTATCAGGTAAATGATGACATGGCGGCCTGTGACACGATAGACCACACGGTACGGCTTGAGAAAGGTCTGACGGTATTCCTTGATCCCAAGGCCGAGTAGTTCTTTCGGATAGCTGCCTCGCTCAGGGAATCTCGACAGGCTCCGCACCACGCCCATCAAGTCATCCAACACCTGGTTGGCGTTGGCGACGCAATCCAGTTCGGAGATGTAATCGTGGATGGCCTCCAAGTCCTGCTCCGCACCCTTGGTGAGCAGAACTTCAAACTGGGTAGGCGCACCGGCCATCAGACGGACGCGCGCTTGGCGCGAAGGCGGGAAACGACGTCAGCCACAGGCGTCACCTTGCCAGCGACGACATCCTGATTGCCCAGTGCCAGGATTTTTAGCAGGGCCAGCGTATTTTGGGTTTCCTCGAACGAGGCGACGTCCTGCAGAACCGCCTTGGCTTCGCCGTTTTGGGTGATGACCATCGGTTCACGCTGCTGCGCGAGGTGCGTTAAAACCTCGGCAGCGTTGGCTTTGAGATAGCTGATGGGCTTGATTTGTGATGAGTAGCGCATGGCTGTGCTCCAGACTTGGACAAGACCAAATATAGTCTTTTTATGGTTCCGTGGCGAGGTGGAGGCGTTAAGTTGCAAACGATCCTCCGGGGATCGTGACAGCAGATCCGGCCGAGGCTCGAATGTGCGGCGCGTGGCAAGACAGTTTCGCACGACGCCGTGAAGGTCAAAAACCGCCAAATTTTCAAAGTTTGAAACTTACAACGATTGAGGGGTCATTCGGTCAAAAGAGGTGAAAGGCGGCGTTGGCCTGACACTTTTTGTATGTGAAAACATGCGTATACCATTGTTTTACAACGATTAAACTCGCTTTAGGACAATCCTGGCCGTTGAAAGAGATGGGCCTCATAACCCGAAGGTCACAGGTTCAAATCAACGCACAGCCGTTAGGCGCGCTGCGGCAAGCGCAAGCGCGCCGGTCGGCGAGGCCAGTTCTTAAGCGGGTTGAGTCTCCACGCTTGATGGCGTGGGGGAGAGACCGAGTCGGACCCCGATGTGCCGATTGCACCAGGCAGCAACATCAAGGATTTTTCGATCGTCCAGATAAGCCCCAACCAGTTGAAACCCCAAGGGCAGGCCAGACGGTCCACGCCCGACAGGGAAGGTCACTGCCGGTACACCCATGAGGGTCCAGATCCCGCAGAAGCTGGGATCCCCCGTATCCACCAGAGTTTTCGGCGCCTCTCCAGTGGCTGGAGGCGTCACGATGGCGTCGAACCGGGAAAGAAAGGCCCGCAACTCGGCACGCATTTCTTTGGCCGCAACGAGTGCGTTGAGGTAATCCGGTGCGGAGATCTTGTTGCCCCCCTCGATCAATGTGTCGATGGCCGAACTCGTCTTGCCGGGATGCGCCTTTTGCAGGGGCGCATAGATTTGTGCGCCTTCCGCCAACAGGATCGTGCGCTGGACGTCCAGCGCACGTTGGAACGAGGGCGGCAATTCAACCCTTTCGACCTCAGCGCCGGCTCTGGCCAGGGCGTCCACGTTGGCCTCCCAGATCTCCCGCTGGAACCGATCGGACAAAGACCAGACGGGGGAACGCACCGCTGCCAATCGAAAGGGTCCGGAGGGTGTCTTCCCGGCGACGCCCTCCAGGGAAAGCGTTCCAAACGTGCCTTCTGCAAGGCTTCCGGGGTCGGCGCTGTCATAGCCGGCCAGGCAGGACGCGAGATAGGCGGCGTCGTCCAGGCTGCGTGCAAAGATCCCCACGTGATCCAGACTGTGGCTCAATGGGTTGACCCCCGCCCGGGAGATCAATCCGAAACTCGGTTTGAACCCCACCACTCCGCAATAGGCGGCCGGGCGAATGACCGACCCCACAGTCTGCGTGCCCAAAGCGGCCGGCACCATGCCGGCGGCAACGGCCGCCGCCGATCCACTGGATGACCCTCCCGGCGTGTACTCTGGATTCCAGGGGTTATGGGTCTTGCCTGGATTGCGCCAGGCGAATTCCGTGGTCACTGTTTTTCCCATGACAAAACCACCAGCCGCCTGAAGGCGGCGAATGACCGTGGCAGACTCAGCCGGCACATTGCCGGTATAAATCGGGGACCCCATGCCTGTCGGCACGCCACGGGTCAGCATGATGTCCTTGACGCCAATGGGCAGCCCATGCAGCGCGCCCAGTGCCCCGCCGGAGGCCATGTGCATATCCGCTTCGCGCGCTGCATCAAGCGCCGCGCGATGATCCAGCCATTCCCAGGCCTTGATCTGCGGATCGAGCCGTTTCACCCGATCCAGGCAGGCATTTGTCAGTTCCTCGCTGGAAAATTGGCCTCCACTGATCCCCTTCAATCCATCCACCAAACCAAGTTCTTCCAATTCCATGACTCTCGTTCCTCTCTGTTGTTTATCCTAAGAAAATGACTTTTCCACCGATTCCGCCTTGCAGCAGCGCCAACCCAAACTTCAATATTCGCGGCGATAGACGGGGGGCGAGACGCGCGCCGTGAGCGACAGAAACCAGCGATGCCACACCAAGGATGAAAAGTGCTGGAAGAAAAATCCAACCCAGTGCACCATCCGCAATCGAATGGCTGTCCCATCCCTGGTAGACATAGTCCAACGAGCTCAGTAGTGCGGAAAACGCAATCGCTGCAGTCGACGACGCAATCGCCATGTGGATCGACATGCCGGTGATCAACACCAGTGCTGGAACCAGAACCGCCCCCCCGCCCACACCAAACATGGCTGCCAGCACGCCCGCTCCTGCTCCTACGACAAGATAGGGAAGCCATGTGCCCGGCCTGGCCACTCCGCCAGTTGCCATCGCGCGCGCTCGTATCGGAGACAAAGTCAGCAGGGCCAACATCCACATCAGCAAGCCGAAGCCGACTCGGATGGTGTGCGCATCTGCCCCCAACATCAGATGTGCGCCGAGAATCGTGCCTGCAGTGGAGCCCACAATTACAAAACGCAGGCACTTCCAGTCAACCAGCCCCTGGCGCTGATATTCAACGAACGCGCGTGAACTGCTGAAAATCATTACAGACAAGCTTGTTGCAATTGCCGTGTTGATGGCAACTCGCGGCTCCCAGCCAGAGTGGAGAAATGACTGATACAGCACCGGCACCAGTATGG
>JAQTVS010000297.1 GCA_028706735.1 Thiomonas sp. | reverse complement strand
CCCGCTTCACAGCAGACGCAACCAACGCAGACCACCACGACGTCGACTCAGCCTGCTGAGCCCGCGTCGTCGCCTGCGCAGCCAACGCAGCAGGTTGCGTCCGGGACTGACCTGTCCGCTGGGCTAAAACAATTTGGGCAGGCGCCCGTCCGCTACAGCGCGCTGGCCAAGCCCGCCAAGGGCGTGCCCGTCACCGACCCTGATTTCGGCCTCAAGATCATCCGCATCACTGACAGCGTCAAGGACTTCAACAACCTGTGCGTTGCTCCGGCCTACCCCACCGCGATGGCGTGGAACTGCGACGAAACGCGCTTCATCCTGTATGTCCCGGGCTCCTCGGCGCAGGCAGGCGGACAGCAAGGCTGGGCCATGTATGACGGCACGACCTATGCCTTCATCAAGTTCCTCGACATCAACCCCGGCGATGTGGAGCAGTTCTATTGGGATCACGCCGATCCGGCCACACTGCGCTATATCGACAACCATTCGTCGGGCAGCACCAATCTGGCGGACCTCACCGCGATCAATGTCGAAACCGGGGCCAAGACCATCATCCACAGCTTTCTCCCCAACGGCTTGCCGCCGGGTTGCCCTTCCGGCACGCAAGGGGTGCGCTGCGGCTACCCGTTTGCGCTGGGGGTGAACGCGCAGGGGCAGCGCATTTGGGGCCTGGGCGCGTTTGGCAGCAATGTGCCCAATGTGTCCGGCGAGCTTGGGATGTGGGTGTTTGGCTTCAACGAAGCGACCAAGGCCTTCACGCTGTATGACACGTCCGTCGTGCCGCAATCCCAAGCCCGTGGCTCCACGCCCTTCCCGTCGGTGTCAGGTAAGTTCTTCATCTGGAATGCCGCTGTGGGACTGGAATCGCAGCCGACCACGCAAAGCGCCGTACTGGACGCCACGACCGGCAAGCTGGTGCGCTGGGTCAATTTCGACACCAACGAACATTGCGACACCGCGATGGACGCAAGCGGCAACGATCTGCTGGTGGGCTCGCAGTTCTCGCGCAACACCGGCGGCAACGGCAATGTGATCGTCTGCAACCTCAACACCGGGGCGGTGAGCAACGATGTGGGTGAGAGCAGCGGATGGGGCTATCCCACGACGGGCAGCCTCAGCGGCTCCACGGCGTGGAAAAACCCGTCCTGGGTGGTCACTGGCATGACCGGCAATATTTACAGCACCGGCAGCAATGGCGTGGCCACACCGGGATCCAATGGCAACAGCGGGCCCACCGCCAATCCCTGCACAGTGCTCGATCAGGAGCTGATGATCACCAACCTGACCAGCGGCGTCACCTGGCGCATCGCCCACCACCGCAGCACGGGCAACTACAGCAACGCCTCGCAGAGCAACTACTGGGCGCAGCCGAATGTGACCTTCAGCACCAGCGGCACGCGCATTCTGTTCAACAGCGACTGGGGCGATGGCGATCCGAGCAACCCTGTGGTCAACCCCAACGCGCAGATCGACACCTACGTGCTGATCCTGCCATCCTTCGCCTGAACTTGGCGCAACGTTTGCGGTCGAGGAAGCCCGCAAGCCTGAAGCGCCTATCGCTTCTCCCCCTGTTCACTCCTTTGCCGTCGCACTAGCATCGTTGCACCGGCATAGAGCCGGTCGCCGTTCACAAGACGGTGTGCGGGCCGTGCGTCGATGCGGCGCCGCATTTGCCCGGCCTGCCTGATCGGCGGCCGATCGGTGACTGACCGGCGCCGCCAACGAACGGCGTGCGCCACACAAGGAGACAGGCGATGAACGCTCCCCTACCCGAGCACATCCGACGTGCGCTGGCGACCATTTCGCTGGACGACAAATACACCCTCGATTCCGGCCGCGCCTTCATGAGCGGCATTCAGGCGCTGGTGCGTCTGCCCATGCTGCAGCGTCAGCGCGACGCTGCAGCCGGGCTCAACACCGCAGGCTTCGTCTCGGGCTACCGCGGCTCGCCGCTGGGCGGCTACGACCAGGCGCTGTGGAAGGCCAAAAAAATCCTCGAAGCCAACCACGTGGTGTTCAAACCCGGGGTCAACGAGGAGCTGGCCGCCACGGCCGTCTGGGGCACGCAGCAGCTCGACCTGTTTCCCGACAAAAACAAATTCGACGGGGTGTTCGGCATCTGGTACGGCAAGGGCCCCGGGGTGGACCGCTGCTCGGACGTGTTCAAGCACGCCAACAGCGCGGGCACCGCGCGCCATGGCGGGGTGATCGCCGTGGCGGGGGATGACCATGTGGCCAAATCATCCACCCTGGCGCACCAGAGCGACCATATTTTCAAGGCCTGCGGCCTGCCGGTGTTCTTTCCGACCTCGGTCCAGGACATTCTCGACCTGGGCGTGCACGCCTTTGCCCTGAGCCGCTATGCCGGCGTCTGGTCGGGGATGAAGACCATCCAGGAAATCGTGGAGTCTTCCGCCGCCGTCGAGGTGGACGCCGACCACGTGCGCATCCTGCTGCCCGAGGATTTCATCCTGCCGCCGGACGGCGTGCACATCCGCATCCCTGACACGCCGCTGGCGCAGGAGGCGCGGCTGATGGATGTGAAGTGGTATGCGGCGCTGGCCTATATCCGCGCCAATCGCCTGAACCACACCGTCATCGACAGCCCGCACGCGCGGCTGGGCATCATGGCCTCGGGCAAGGCCTACAACGATACCCGCCAAGCCTTGAACGATCTTGGGCTGGATGCCGACACCTGCGCGCAGCTCGGCATCCGCCTGCACAAGGTCGCCGTGGTGTGGCCGCTGGAGGCGCAGCTGACCCGCGAATTCGCCACCGGGCTGCAGGAAATTCTGGTGGTGGAAGAAAAGCGCCAGGTCATCGAGTATCAGCTCAAGGAAGAGCTCTACAACTGGCGCGAAGACGTGCGGCCCAACGTCATCGGCAAGTTTGACGAAATCGCGGGAGACCGCACCGGCGGCGAATGGAGCCAGCCCAATCCCGGTGGCAACTGGCTGCTGCCCGCCAAGGCGGATCTCAACCCGGCGGTCATCGCCCACGCCATCGCCGGGCGTCTGGAACGGCTGGGCATCCTGCGCGACGCCGGGGTGGATGTGCAGCGCCGCATCAGTGACCGGCTGGCCGTGATCGACGCGCGCGAGCGCAGCTTGCAGGCGCCGGGCGCCAATGCCCAGCGTCCGCCCTGGTTCTGCTCGGGCTGCCCGCACAACACCTCCACCCGCGTGCCAGAAGGCTCGCGCGGCATGGCCGGCATCGGCTGCCATTACATGGTGGTCTGGATGGACCGGCAGACGCAGACCTTCAGCCAGATGGGCGGCGAGGGCGTGGCCTGGGTGGGGCAGGCGCCGTTCACCACCGACAAGCACGTCTTCGTCAATCTGGGCGATGGCACCTATTACCACTCGGGGCTGCTCGCCATCCGCCAGGCGATTTCCGCTGGGGTGAACGCGACCTACAAGATTCTGTTCAACGATGCGGTGGCGATGACCGGCGGGCAGCCGGTCGAGGGCGGCCTGACCGTGCCGCAGATCAGCCGCGAGCTTGAGGCCGAAGGCGTGCGCCGCATCGTCGTGGTGACCGACGAGCCGCAGAAGTACCGCAGCGCGGTCGGCCTCGCGCCCGGAGCGACGGTGCGCCACCGCGACGATCTCGATGCCATCCAGCGGGAACTGCGCGAAGAGGCCGGCATCACCGTCATCATCTATGACCAGACCTGCGCCACTGAAAAGCGCCGCCGCCGCAAACGCGGGCTGATGGCCGATCCCGCGCGGCGCGTGGTCATCAACCCCTTGGTCTGCGAAGGCTGCGGCGACTGCTCCGATCAGAGCAACTGCCTGTCGGTCGAGCCGCTGGAGACCGAGTTTGGCCGCAAGCGCACCATCAACCAGAGCAGTTGCAACAAGGATTTTTCCTGCCTCAAGGGCTTCTGCCCCAGCTTCGTCACGGTGGAAGGCGGCGTGCTGCGCAAACCCAAGCCACAGCCGGGGGCGGATCTGTCGGCCCTGCCAGAACTCCCCCTACCCAATG
>JAQTVS010000296.1 GCA_028706735.1 Thiomonas sp. | reverse complement strand
TGCAACTGGGCGACGAGGTCGAAGTGCAAGTGCTGGAAATCGACGAAGACCGTCGACGCATCAGCCTGGGCATGAAGCAGTGCCGCGCCAACCCCTGGGACGAATTCGCCGCCAACCACAAGCGCGGCGACAAGGTTGCTGGCCCGGTCAAGTCGATCACCGACTTCGGCGTGTTCATCGGCCTGCCCGGTGGCATTGACGGCCTCATCCACCTGTCCGACCTGTCTTGGAACGACACCGGCGAGTCGGAAGTGCGCAACTACAAGAAGGGCCAGGACGTCGAAGCCGTGGTGCTGGCCATCGACATCGAGCGCGAGCGCATCTCGCTGGGCATCAAGCAGATGCTCGACGATCCCTTCATGTCCTTTGCCGCGCTGAATGACAAGGGCAAGATCGTCGAAGGCACGGTGAAAGCAGTCGATCCCAAGGGCGCCACCATTGACCTGGGCAGCGACATCGAAGGCTATCTGCGTGCTTCCGAGATTTCGCGCGAGCGCGTCGAAGACGCCCGCAACGTGCTCAAGGAAGGCGACCAAGTCTCCGCTGTCGTCGTCAGCATCGATCGCAAGACCCGCAACATCCAGTTGTCGGTCAAGGCGAAAGATGCCGCCGAGCAGCAAGAGGCGATGGACCGTCTGGCTGGCGACACCCGCGAAGCCGGAACCACCAACCTTGGCGCCCTGCTGCGCGCCAAGATGGACAAGGGTTCCTGATCCGCGACGGCGCGTGCAGCACACGGCTGCACACGCCGCGCGTTGTTCCTGACCTGCGGCGGCCCGGTTTCAACTCCCAGGCCGCCGTTTTTACCTCGGCATCCCATGACCCGTTCCGATCTCGTTGAACTTCTGGCGTCCCAGTTCCCGCAACTGGCGCACCGTGACGCAGAGCTGTCCGTCAAGACCATTCTGGATGCGCTGGCGCAGTCGCTCGATGACGGGCACCGGGTGGAGATTCGCGGGTTTGGCAGCTTCAGCGTGAGCCATCGCCCGGCGCGCATCGGCCGCAATCCGCGTTCAGGCGAGCAAGTCGCGGTTCCCGAAAAACGTATCCCGCATTTCAAGCCGGGCAAAACCCTGCGCGAACTGGCGGATTACAAGGCGGGGGACGAAAAATCCGCTGTCTCGGCGAAGGCGCAGAGCGCCGTGGATTGAGGCGCTGGGGTCGCGGTCGCTTCCACCGCATTCCAAAACAAGACACCCCGCGTCATGCAGATGACGCGGGGTGTCTTCATTGGCGCCTCATGCGGGAAGGCGGGTGATCTGCTCCTGCACCTTGGCGAGCAGGGATTCAAAGTCGCCCAGTCGAGCGCGCTCCTGCGCCACGACGGCGGGCGGAGCGCGGTCGACGAAGCTGGCGTTGGAGAGCTTGCCATGCGCCTTGGCGATTTCGCCTTGCAGCCGCAGCACCTCCTTGCCCAGCCGTTCGCGCTCGGCGGCCACGTCCACTTCGACAAACAAGGCGAACTGGGTGGCGCCAAGCGCGGTGGTGGGGGATGCCTGCGTGGCCGCCTTCCACGCCGCAGCGTCGGCGAAGACCTGCACCTCGGACACCTTGGCCAGGGCTTGCAGAGCAGGGCGGTGGCGCTCGATGAGTGTGACATCGCCGCAAGCCAGCAGCGGCAGGCGCTGCGCCGGCGAGACGCCCAGCTCGCCGCGCAGATTGCGGCAGGCATCGACCAACTGCTTGAAGGCGGCGATTTCCGCTTCGGCTGCGGCGTCGATCTTTTCGGGCTGGGCCAGCGGATACGGCGCCACGGCCAGGCTGGCGCCGCCGCGTCCGGCCAGCGGCGCCACGGTCTGCCACAGTTCCTCGGTGATGAAGGGCATGATGGGGTGCGCCAGACGCAGCACGGCTTCCAGTGTGCGCAGCAGGGTGCGGCGGGCGGCGCGCTGTTGCTGCGGCGTGCCACTGGCGATCTGGGTCTTGGCGATTTCCAGATACCAGTCGCAATACTCATCCCAGACGAACTGGTAGATGGCCTGCGCGGCAAAGTCGAGCCGGAAGTCGGCAAAGCCCTGCGCCACCTGTTGTTCGGTGCGCTGCAGTTGCGAGGCGATCCAGCGGTCGGCGGCGCTGAAGTGCATATAGCCGTCGGGGCCGCAGTCGCCGCCGCAGCGGTCCATGCCGCGGTCGAATTCGGACAGACCGTCCACTTGCATCAGCACGAAGCGCGTGGCGTTCCATAGCTTGTTGCAGAAATTGCGGTAGCCCTCGCAGCGCTTGGTGTCGAAGTTGATATTGCGACCCAGCGTGGCCATCGACGCAAAGGTGAAGCGCAGTGCGTCGGCGCCGTAGGCCGGAATGCCGCCCGGGAATTCCTTTTCGGTGGCCTTGCGCACCGCCGGAGCGGTTTCCGGCCTGCGTAGCCCCGTGGTGCGTTTGTCAAGCAGGGGGGCGAGCTCGATGCCGTCGATCAGGTCCACCGGGTCGAGCACATTGCCTTCGCTCTTGCTCATTTTCTTGCCGTGCGCGTCGAGCACCAGGCCGTGGATGTAAACGTGCTTGAATGGCACTTTGCCGGTGAAGTGCGTGGTCATCATGATCATCCGGGCGACCCAGAAAAAAATGATGTCAAAGCCTGTCACCAGCACCGAGGAGGGCAGGAACAGATCCATCTCCTTCGTCTGCTTGGGCCAGCCCAGGGTGGAGAAGGGCACCAGCGCGGAGGAATACCAGGTGTCGAGCACGTCCGGGTCGCGGGTGAGCGAACGGTTGTAGCCCGCGGCCGAGGCCTTGTCGCGCGCCTCGGCTTCGCTGCGAGCCACAAAAATTTCGCCGTTCTCGCCGTACCACGCCGGAATCTGATGGCCCCACCAGAGCTGGCGCGAAATGCACCAGTCCTGGATGTTGGCCATCCACTGGTTGTAGGTGTTCACCCAGTTCTCGGGGACGAACTTCACCTCGCCGTCGGCCACCGCGTCGATGGCTTTTTGCGCAATACTCTTGCCGTCCGGGCCGGCCCTGGTGGTGGCGACGAACCATTGGTCGGTCAGCATGGGCTCGACGATCTGGCCCGTGCGGGCGCAGACCGGCACCATGTTTTTGTGCGGCACCGCCTTTTCGAGAAAGCCCTGGGCTTCCAGGTCTTTGAGCAGCGCCTTGCGCGCGGCGTATCGGTCGAGCCCCTGGTACGCAGCAGGGCCGTTTTCGTTGATGCGCGCGTCGTCGGTGAAGATGGTGATCAGCGGGATGTCGTGGCGCAGCGCGCAGGCGTAGTCGTTGAAGTCGTGCGCGCCGGTGATCTTCACGCAGCCCGAGCCAAAGTCGCGCTCCACAAAGGTGTCGGCAATGATGGGAATCTTGCGGTCGCACAGCGGCAGGTCGACGAACTTGCCGATGAACTTGGCATAGCGCTCATCGTCTGGATGAACGGCAAGCGCGCCGTCTGCCATCATGGTTTCCGGGCGCGTGGTGGCGATGTGCATGCCGCGCACGCCGTCGATCGGCCCGTCGCTGAACGGGTAGAGGATGTGCCACATGAAACCGTCGTGCTCCTGGCTTTCCACCTCCAGGTCGCTCACCGCGCTCTTGAGCACCGGGTCCCAGTTCACCAGGCGTTTGCCGCGGTAGATCAGCCCCTGCTCATACAACTGCACGAAGGTTTCCACCACGGCATTCGACAGCTTGGCGTCCATGGTGAAGTACGCGTGCGGCCAGCTCACCGAGTCGCCCATGCGGCGCATCTGGCTGGTGATGGTGTTGCCCGACTGCTGCTTCCATTCCCACACTTTTTCGACAAACTTGTCGCGCCCCAGGTCGTGGCGGCTCTGGCCCGCCGCCTGCAATTGCCGCTCCACCACAATCTGCGTGGCAATGCCCGCATGGTCCATGCCCGGCACCCACAGCGTGTTGTCGCCCCGCATGCGGTGGTAGCGCACCAGGGTGTCCATCACCGTCTGGTTGAACGCATGGCCCATGTGCAGCGTGCCCGTCACGTTGGGCGGCGGCAGTTGCACGCAGAACGACGGCTTGTCTGCGTCCAGCGTGGGGG
>JAQTVS010000295.1 GCA_028706735.1 Thiomonas sp. | reverse complement strand
CGCAGGCGTAGATGTTGCCGATGCCGGCAACGATGTGCTGCGACAGCAGCAGCAGCTTGATGGCCGCGCTGCGCCCCCGCAGCGCGCGGCAGAGCGCGGCGCCGTCGAAATCCGCACTCAAAGGCTCTGGCCCGAGCGCGCGCAGCAGGGGGTGCGTCTGCACGTCGGCTCCGGCATGCCACAGCAGGGCGCCGAAGCGGCGCGGATCGCGCAGGCGCAGCACGCCGCGGTCGGTCTGCAGTTCCACATGCTCGTGCGGCGAGAGGGGTTCTGGTTGGTGCGGCGCGGGAGTCCAGCGCAGCGAACCTGACATCCCCAGATGCACGATGAGCACGCCTGCCTCGGTGCGCAGCAGCAGATACTTGCCGCGCCGCTGCAAGGCGTCGAGGCGCAGTCCGGCAAGCCGGGCCGGGTCGATGTTCAGCGGCCAGCGCAGCGGCTTGCCCAGCCGCAGCGCGATCAGCCGCGCGCCCAGCAGCGCGGGCTCCAGGCCCAGGCGGGTGACTTCGACTTCGGGGAGTTCGGGCATGAGGCCATTGTGCCGCAGGGACAACGGCGCACTTCTACAATCGCACCCTCTCGCCCTTTGGCCACTTTCAGGATTCCCATGCGCGCTGCCGTTTTTGTGTCGGCCCTGCTGTTCCCGGCGATGTCCTTCGCTCCGGTTGTCGCCCAGGCGCAGCAGTCTGTCGCGCGGCCCAGTGCGCAGGACACCGCGCGCCAGGTGTTTGCCGTCCTGGCCGGAGAGATCGCCGCCAACACCGGCCATCCCGGCGTGGCCTACACCGAACTGCTCAAGGCGGCGACCGAACTCGATGCCGAGCCGCTTTTCCGCCGTGCCGCCGAAATCGCCTTGCGCGCCGGTGCGCCCGACAAGGCGCTGGCCGCAGCACAAGCCTGGCGCAAGGCCATGCCCGACTCACGCGAGGCGGGCGCCTGGGTGGTGCAACTGCAATTGATGATGGGGCGCACCAGCGAGGCGGGTGCAACGATTGCGCAAGACCTTGCCGCGACGCCGGAGCCGCAGCGCGGACAGGCCATCGCCGATCTGCTGCCGCTGGCTGCGCAGGCCAGCGACCCCGCAGGCGCCCTGGCCATGATGCGCACCGCGCTGGCCGGACAAAAACAGTTTGCCCAGACCGATGTCGTGCTCGGTTTGCTGCGCGCCCGCTCAGGCGACCAGAAAGGCGGCTTTGCCGATGCCCTGCATGCACTGACCCTCCAGCCCGATCTGGCCCCTGCGGCGGCGTTGCTGCTGCAGCTCTACACCGTCAATCCGCAGGCAGCGGATGTGGCGATGCAGAAATTTTCTTCAGCGCAGCCGAAAGACAGTGGCCTGCGCCTGGCCTGGGCGCAGGCCGCACTCGGCCAGCAGCGCGACGGCATTGCGCTTGGCAGCCTCGAACAGTTGGTGGCCGATGCGCCCGATCTGGCGCCGGCCTGGCTGCTGCTGGGCAGCCTGCAATCCGAGTTTGGCGAACCGGCGAAAGCCCTGGTGTCGCTGCAGACGTATCTGCGCCTGGCCCGCGCGCAAACCGAGCCTCCGGTGCTCGTTCCAGCCTACATCGCCCTGTCGGAAGCATCGCGCAAGCTGGGCGATTTCGATCAGGCCAACCGCTGGCTCGACCAGATCGTGCCCGATGCCAACAATCACCTTGCCGTGCTCAGCAACCGGGCGCTGATTCTGGTGCAGCAAGGCAAGGTCAATGACGCCCTGAAGCTGGCAGACACCCTGCCGCAGGCGACCGCAGCGCAGCGCAAGGACCGATTGCTGGCGCGCGCGCAAATCCTGCGCGAAGCCGGGCGGTTTGATGCGTCGTACAAGCTGCTGCAAACCGGCCTGAAGCAGGCGCCAAACGATGTCGATTTGCTGTATGAAGCGTCCATGATGGCCGACAAGAGCGGGCACATCAAGGAGATGCTGCAGATGCTGCGCAAGGCCATTGCGCTCGACCCTGAATCACAGCCTGCATACAACGCACTGGGCTACACCCTGGCCGAGCGGGGCGAAAACCTGCCCGAGGCCCGCAAGCTCGTTGCCCGTGCGCTCGAGCTCTCGCCAGGCAATCCCTTCGTGCTCGACAGCATGGGCTGGGTGGAATACAAGATGGGCCGCCTTGACCAGGCGCTCGATTTGCTGCAACAGGCGTATGACGCCCGGCCTGATCCGGAAATCGGCGCGCACCTGGGTGAAGTGTTGTGGGCGCTCGGCCAGCGCGACAAGGCGCGCGTCATCTGGCAGAAAGCCATCGAGCGCGCGCCGCATGACGCCATGGTGCAGGCGGTGCTGCGCAAATACGGCGTGACGTTTTGATGCGCCGACGTGTCCTCGCCTGGGGCGTTGCCAGTCTGGCCGTCGTCGCGCTCGGTGGTTGCGCAACGCCGCGCATTTCGCAGACTCGCGAGGCAGTCGATACGCTTGCAGTGGCCGGACGGCTGTCTCTGGTCAGCGGGCCGCCTGACGCGCAAAAGGCGCTGTACGGCGGCTTTCGCCTGGAACTGCGCGGCGCGGCGTCAGGAGAGTTCGAGGTCTTTTCGCCGCTTGGGCAAATGCAGGCCCGCGCCCAGTGGAGCCCCGGCCAGGCCAGCCTGAACGACGGCAGGCAAACGCAAACCTATGCCTCATTCGATGCCATGACCCGTGCCGCGCTGGGCGTGGCTTTGCCGCAGGCGGCGCTGCAGGATTGGGTGCGCGGCAGGCCCGCCGCCGGCCTGCCCGCGCAGCGCCAGGCTGATGGCGGCTTCGAGCAGCTTGGCTGGCTGGTGCAGCCCACCTGGCGCGATGGCAAGCTGGTCTTGCTCACGGCGCAGCGTCTCGGCGGCGATCCGGCGCAATTGCGCATGGTGATCGAATCGGCCACGCCGCAGGCAGAGCGCGCGGCTGCAGCGGGCGCCAACTAAGCCTGCAGCATTGCCATCCCCTCTCCATCCTGATGCGCGCCCTGTTCAATCTGCCAGCTCCCGCGAAAATCAATTGGTTTTTGCATGTCACCGGCAGACGCCCAGACGGCTATCACACCTTGCAGACAGTCTTCCAGTTCATCGACTGGTGCGACACCCTCGACCTCATCCGGCGTGACGACGGCGTCATCCGCCGCATCGGGGCCGAAGATCTGCCGGAACACGACCTCTGCATCCGCGCCGCCCGGCTGCTGCAGCAGACAACGCAGTGCCCGTTCGGCGCGGACATTCATCTGCGCAAATCCATTCCGCAGCAGGCCGGGCTGGGCGGCGGCAGCTCTGACGCCGCCACGGTGCTCATCGGCCTGAATCGCCTTTGGCAGCTTGGCCTGTCTCGCCAGACCCTGATGCAACTCGCGCTGCATCTTGGCGCTGACGTGCCGATTTTCATTTTTGGCCGCAACGCCTGCGCACAGGGAGTGGGCGAGGAGTTGCAGGAGATCGATTTGCCCACGCCCTGGTTTGCTGTGGTGCATCCGGCACGCGGCCTGTCCACGCGCGCCGTGTTTTGCGCACTTGACTTGACAAGCCAAATTCCCGAAGCAAAAATAGCAGGCTTTGCTGAATGGCTAAAGCTGAACTGCGCGGAAAGCTTGCAGGGCAGTTGGCAGGGCGAACAGCAACATAAGCAGCAATATAAGCAGAAATATAAGCAGCAATGCAAACAGCGAAAAAGCGAGCAAAAAAGCGGTTCCATGTTGGGAAAAAATCCAATGTGGGGCAGAAATGATTTGCAGCAGAGTGCGATGGCGCTTGAGCCCGAAGTCGAGCGGGCCATGTCGGTTTTGCGCGAGGTTTTGACGCAGAACGCATTGCAGCCCTGCTTTGATGGACGAATGACCGGATCGGGCAGCGCCGTTTTTGCCTGGATTTGCGATGTTGGCAAGTTGAATGCGCGGGCGTATGGCGAAGCATTGATCGCCTTGCCGGCGGGCTGGCAGGGGCGCTTGTGTCAAGGTTTGGCGCGGCATCCGTTGCGGCACTGGATTGACGCATAATGTGAGGCTTCGGCGGCGAAAGCGCCGGACGAAGTCGGTAGACAGGTTTTTCATT
>JAQTVS010000294.1 GCA_028706735.1 Thiomonas sp. | reverse complement strand
TGGTGCTCGACCTGGAACTTCGGCTGCGGGTGCATGCGCTGATGCAGTGGATCGAAGAGCGCCAGCTGCCTGGCGTCATCGACCTCACCCCCGGCATCCGTTCGCTGCAGATTCACTACGACAACCGCGTGCTGCCCTTGCCCGCACTGTTGTCTGCGCTACAAGAAGCCGAGGCGGCACTGCCACCGGCTGAAGACATGGAAGTGCCCTCGCGCATCGTCCATTTGCCCCTGAGCTGGGACGATCCCGCCACCCGGCTGGCCATCGAGAAATACATGGCTGGCGTGCGCAAGGATGCGCCGTGGTGCCCGTCGAACATCGAGTTCATCCGCCGCATCAACGGGCTGGAATCCGTCGATGATGTGCTGCGCACCGTGTTCGACGCCAGTTATCTGGTGCTGGGCCTGGGCGATGTGTATCTGGGCGCACCGGTGGCCACGCCGCTTGATCCGCGCCACCGCCTGGTCACCACCAAATACAACCCGGCGCGCACCTGGACGCCGGAAAACGCCGTGGGCATCGGCGGCGCCTATATGTGCGTCTATGGCATGGAAGGGCCGGGCGGCTACCAGTTCGTTGGCCGCACCCTGCAGATGTGGAACCGCTGGCGGCAGACAGCGGAGTTCACTGACGCCAAGCCCTGGCTGCTCCGCTTTTTTGATCAGGTGCGCTTTTTCCCCGTCAGCACCGAAGAGTTGCAGACCATCCGGGCCGACTTTTTGCATGGCCGCTACCAGCTCGACATCCGTGAAGACCGCTTCCGCCTGGCCGACTACCGACGCTTTCTGGCGGATGAGGCCCAGAGCATCGCGGCCTTCCGCGCCACGCAACAGCGGGCTTTCGCCGCCGAGCGCCAGCGCTGGGAACAGTCGGGCCAGGCCGACTGGAGCAGTGATGCCGACATCGCCAGTGCGGGCAGCGACAGCGAACTCGACCTGCCCGCAGGCGCCCGACCTGTCGCCAGCCCGGTGGCGGGCAGTGTGTGGAAGGTGCTGGTGCAGCCCGGCCAGATGGTCGAGGCAGGTGAGGCGCTGTGCATCCTGGAGTCGATGAAGATGGAAATCAACGTGGCTGCGCCCGCACGCGGCATTGTGGAGCGTCTGCTGTGCCGCGAAGGCGGCACGGTGAGTGCCGGACAAAACCTCATCATCCTGACGGAGACCTGAATGATCATCAGCCTGACCCTCCCTGCTCTGCATGCCGCGTATCGCGACGGCAGCCTGACTCCCACGGCGCTGATCGAGGAATTGCTGGCGCGCAGCGCGCGCTATCCCGATCACGCCATCTGGATCACCCCTCCAGAACGCGAACGCCTGCTGGCCCGCGCCCGTGAGCTGGAGGCGCATGGCATGGACGGCCTGCCCTTGTACGGCGTGCCCTTTGCCATCAAGGACAACATCGACCTCGCTGGAGTGCCCACGACCTGCGCCTGCCCGGACTACGCCTACACGCCACAGCAGTCGGCCACCGTGGTGCAGAAGCTGCTGGACGCCGGCGCCATCCCGATGGGCAAGACCAACCTCGACCAGTTCGCCACCGGGCTCAACGGCACGCGCTCGCCGTATGGCGCGTGCCGTAATGCGTTCAACCCCGACTACATCTCCGGGGGGTCCAGTTCAGGCTCTGCTGTGGCCGTGGCCCTGGGGCTTGCAAGCTTCTCACTGGGCACAGACACAGCCGGTTCGGGCCGCGTGCCGGCGGCGTTCAACAACCTCGTCGGACTCAAAGCCACATGCGGCCTGATTTCCACCCACGGCGTGGTGCCCGCCTGCCGCTCGCTCGACGTGGTGTCCATCTTCTCCCTCTCCGCACCCGATGCGCAGCAGGTCTTTGCCGTGGCCCTGGGCGAAGACGCCGCCGACGCTTACTCCCGCCCGGCGCTGCCGCATGGCTTTGACTTCGGCCGCGCGGCACAGTTTCGCTTCGGTGTGCCTGCGCGCAAAGACCTGCAATTCTTTCGCGACGCCGAATCCGAGCGCCTGTTCAACGCTGCGGTGGAGCGGTTGAAGCATCTCGGCGGCGAGGCCGTGGAGATCGACTTCGCTCCCTTCATTGACACAGCACGCCTGCTTTACGGCGGCCCCTGGGTCGCGGAGCGCTATCAGGCGATCCGCGACTTTGTCGACGCCAAGCCCGAGGCGCTGTTCCCCGTCACGCGCGACATCACCCTGGGGGGCGCCAAGCCCCTGGCGGCCGATGCCTTTGCTGCGCAATATCGCCTGCGCGATTTGCAGCGTCAGTGCGCACCGGTGTGGAACGTGGTGGATTGCATCGTCACGCCAACGGCAGGCACCATCTACACCCGCGCGGAGATGTTGGCCGAGCCGCTTGAACGCAACACCGACCTTGGCCTGTACACCAACTTCATGAACCTGCTGGACTACGCCGCGATTGCCGTGCCGGCAGGGTTCCGGGCTGACGGCTTGCCGCTGGGCATCACCCTGTTCGCCCCGGCGCATCAGGACGTGCCGCTGCTGCATCTGGCCGAGCGTTGGCAGGAAGACCGCGCGCAGCCCTGCGGCGCAGTGGAGACCATGCTGCCTGCTTCTCCCGCATCACCCGTGGCGGCAGTCCCCAGCGGACAGGTGCGCGTCGCCGTGGTCGGCGCGCACCTCAGTGGTTTGCCGCTCAATGGCCAGCTCACTTCGCGCGGCGCGCGTTTGCTGCGCGCAACCCGCACCGCGCCACACTACAAGTTCTACGCCTTGCCAGACGGCAAGCGCCCCGGCCTGATTCGCGTTGCCAGCGGCGGCGCCTCCATCGCCTGCGAAGTGTGGGAGCTTCCCGCCACGGCTTTCGGCACCTTCGTCGCCGGTATTCCTGCGCCGCTGGGCATCGGCCGCGTGCAGCTTGAAGACGGCAGCAGCGTCGCCGGATTCATTTGCGAAGGCATCGGCATCGACGGGGCGAAGGACATCACTGCATTCGGTGGCTGGAAAGCCTATCTGCAGGCCTGAGAGGGTGTGAACAAATCCGCCATGCCCGCTCATCGCACCCAAATGGCCCCAATCGGCGTTGCGCTCGGTGTTGTCAATGCGCGCCGTGCCGACGGGCACGGCTGTGCTTTGCGCCTTGATTGGAACCCTTTGCGCGCGCTGCTCGACCACGCCGAATTTATTCACACCCTCTGAGCCCTCTTCCAACCACGACCAAGCAACAAGGAGTTTTCATGAATCGCAACGACGTGACCGAAGCCATCATCGCGGCCAAAATTTCCAAGGGGCTGTGCTGGGCCGATGTGGCCAAGGCGGTGGGCCAGAGCAAGGAGTGGGTCACTGCCGGGTGTCTGGGCCAAATGACTTTCAGCGCCGAACAGGCCGCTGTCATCGGCCAGCTGTTCGACCTGCCCGCCGACGCCGTGAAGCTGCTGCAGGTGGTGCCATACAAAGGCGCATTGCCCACCGCCGTGCCGACCGACCCGCTGGTCTACCGCTTCTACGAACTCATCAACGTTTACGGCACGACCTTCAAGGAATTGATCCACGAAGAGTTCGGCGACGGCATCATGAGCGCCATCGATTTCAAGATGGATCTCACACGCGAGCCCGACCCCAAGGGCGACCGCGTGCACATCACCATGAGCGGCAAGTTTCTGCCGTACAAGATGTATTGATGGGGGGCTTCAGTCGAGTTCCGCACGGCGGCCGGACTCCAGCGCGCTCAGTCGATCGACCAGTCCTTGGGCAGAACAACGCTTTGCAACTCGCGCCACGGCAGGGTGCTGTGCAGGATGCAGCCATGATCTGCGGTGATCACTCCATAGGAGATTTCGAAGTCAGCCAGTCGCCTGAGTTCCTCAATGCTGGCCCGGTTGGCAGACGCACGCGACCAGATCGTCAGGGTTTCTGTTGCGTCCATTGCACGCGGTCGAGCCAACATGAAGCGCTTGCCAGAGCGCAGCCAGAGAACCGGGCCTTCAGCACTGCTGCTGCGGGCGATCCAACCGGACTGGTCGCTGGCCGGATCGCGCTCCCAGCGTTCGGCATAGTCTGCCTCGATGCCATATTCATCCAGCGCGCCGGCGCATGTCGAAAAGGCCATCTCTCCTCTGTCGCGCAAT
>JAQTVS010000293.1 GCA_028706735.1 Thiomonas sp. | reverse complement strand
CCCAAGCCCGGCACGTCTCCCACGGACGAGGACATTCGCGCGTTTTGCAAAGGCCAGATCGCGCACTACAAAATTCCGCGCTACATCCGGTTCGTGTCCGCGTTCCCCATGACCATTACCGGCAAGGTGCAGAAGTTCAAGATCCGCGAAACCATGCAGCAAGAACTCGGTCTTCACCCTGACCGCACCGCTTGAAGACCCCCATGCCCACGCTCGACACCCGACTCAATCCGCGCAGCCCCGAGTTTGCCGCGAACGCCGCCGCCATGCAGGCGATGGTGGACGATTTGCGCGCGCGCCAGGCCCGAGTGGCCGAGGGCGGCGGCGAGGCCGCCCGCGCCAAGCACGTCGCCCGAGGAAAGCTGCTGCCGCGCGACCGTGTGGCGGCGCTGCTCGACCCCGGCTCGCCCTTCCTGGAGTTTTCTCCACTGGCTGCGCACGGTCTGTATGACGACGCGGCGCCCGGAGCCGGGATCATCACCGGCATCGGGCGCGTCAGCGGGCGCGAGTGCGTGATCGTCTGCAACGACGCCACGGTGAAGGGTGGCACCTATTACCCGATGACCGTCAAGAAGCACCTTCGGGCGCAGGAGATTGCGCGCGAGAACCGCTTGCCCTGCATCTACCTCGTCGATTCGGGCGGCGCCAATCTGCCCAACCAGGACGAGGTGTTTCCCGACCGCGACCACTTCGGCCGCATCTTCTACAACCAGGCGACGCTGAGTGCCGAGGGCATCGCGCAGATCGCGGTGGTCATGGGCTCGTGCACCGCGGGCGGCGCCTATGTGCCGGCGATGAGCGACGAGTCGGTCATCGTTGCCAAGCAGGGCACCATCTTCCTCGGCGGCCCGCCGCTGGTGAAGGCCGCAACTGGCGAGGAAGTCAGCGCCGAAGACCTGGGCGGCGGCGACGTCCACACCCGGCTGTCGGGCGTAGCCGACCATCTGGCGCAGAACGACGCGCACGCGCTCGACATCACCCGCCGCATCGTCTCGCGCCTGCGCCCGGCAGAGCGCGCGGCGGTCGATCTGCGCACGCCGCGTGAGCCGATCTATCCGCCAAGCGAACTGTATGGCTGCATTCCGACCGATGCGCGCAAGCCCTTCGACATCCGCGAGATCATCGCCCGCATCGTGGACGGTTCCGAGTTCGACGAGTTCAAGGCCCGCTTCGGCGCCACGCTGGTGTGCGGCTTTGCGCATCTGCACGGCATGCCGGTGGGCATTCTGGCCAACAACGGCATCCTGTTTTCCGACAGCGCCGTCAAGGGCGCGCACTTCATCGAGCTGTGCTGCCAGCGCCGCATTCCGCTGCTGTTTCTGCAGAACATCACCGGCTTCATGGTCGGCAGAAAAGCCGAGAATAAAGGCATCGCCCGCCACGGCGCCAAGCTGGTCACGGCCGTGGCCTGCGCCAGCGTGCCGAAGTTCACCGTCATCGTTGGCGGCTCGTTCGGCGCGGGCAACTACGGCATGTGCGGCCGCGCCTATGGCCCGCGCCAGCTGTGGATGTGGCCCAACGCGCGCATCAGCGTGATGGGCGGCGAGCAGGCGGCCAGCGTGCTCGCCACCGTGCGGCGCGACGGCATCGAGGCCAAGGGCGGCAGCTGGAGCGCGGTGGAAGAAGAGGCGTTCAAGGCGCCCATCCGCACCCAATATGAAGTGCAAGGCCACCCCTATTACGCCACCGCGCGGCTGTGGGACGACGGCGTGATCGACCCCGCCGACACCCGCCGCGTGCTGGCGCTGGGCTTGTCAGCCGCACTCAATGCCCCAATTCCAGACGCCCGCTTCGGCGTGTTCCGCATGTGATCGCCGCCCCCCTATAATGCGCATACTTCATTAACTTGGTACACATCATGCGCACAAACATCGAGATCGACGACGAGCTCATGGACGCTGCCATGCGCGCCGGTCCGTTCAAGACCAAAAAGGAGGCCGTCGAGGAGGGGCTCAAGCTATTGCGTCGCCGCGCCGCCTACCGCGATTTGCTCGCCCTGCGCGGCAAGCTTCATTGGGAAGACCCCCTGGCCGAGGGCGCTGCGCCGCCTATGGTGCAGGAGCGGCGCGCGCCTTACGGTGCGGCCAGCGCTCCTGCCAAGACGGCTGGGCGCAAGACAACCGCCAGCAAGGCGTCCGCCAACAAGGAGTAGACGGATGATTTTGGTCGACAGCTCGGTGTGGATCGATTTTTTCAATGGTCGTGCCACCCCGCGCGTTGCGAATCTGGCGCTCCTGCTTGACGATATGGCGCCGGTGGCCGTGGCCGATCTGGTGCTGTTCGAGGTGCTGCGTGGCTTCCGTCATGAACGCGACTATCTGGCTGCGCGCAAGACCCTGACCGCGCTCGCCGTGGTTGAAATTGGCGGAGAAGACAATGCCCTACAGGCCGCGCAGCACGACCGCCTGCTGCGGGCCATGGGCTACACCATCCGCAGCGCGGTGGACGTGCTCCAGGCCAGTTACTGCATCGAACACGACTACGCCCTGCTGCACAACGACGCCGACTTCGACGTCATGGAAGACCTGCGCGGCCTCAAGGTCTGGCGGCATTGACTGACGCTCCATCCCCGGCTTTCCGTAGAAAGTTCCCATGACGCTCCAAGACCATTTCCGCACCCTCGCGCGCTATCACGTCTGGGCCACGCACCGCCTGCTCGACGCCCATGTTGCGCTGCTCCCCGAAGCCGATTACCGCCGCGACTGCGGGCTGTTTTTCAACAGCATTCACGGCACCCTCAATCATCTGCTGGTGGGCGAAGGCTTGCTGTGGCAGCGACGCTTCCTTGAGGGCGTGTCGCCCGCGGGCTTGAAGCTTGACGACGAGGCCGAGCCCGACCGCGCCAGACTGGCGCAACGGCTGAAGGAGACCGCGCGGGCCTGGCAGCCTTATGTCGAACAGTTGACCGAGACCGATTTCGATCGGCCCTTCCACTACGCCACCAGCAAGGGCGAGCCCACGACGACACCGTTCGCAGCCACGCTGGCGCATGTGTTCAACCACGCCACGCATCACCGCGGGCAGATCACCGCGGCGCTCACCGCCATGAGGCATCCATCGCCCGTGCTCGATCTGATCTACATGCTGCGCGATGAAGCGACAGCCGCACCCAAGCCATGAGCGAATCCCCCTTCATCATCGAGCGCGAGGGGGCCGTCGCCACGGTCACCTTTCATCGCCCCAAAGTGCGCAACGCCTTCGACGCCGCCACCATCGCCGCGTTGCATACGGCCTTTGTGGAGCTCGGCCAGGAGGCCGGGGTGCGCTGTGTCGTGCTTGCGGCGCAAGGCCCTGCGTTCTGCGCCGGAGCCGATCTGCGCTACATGCAGCAATTGGCCGGATACACCGAAGCGCAGAACCGCGACGACGCCCTGCAGCTTGCACGCATGCTGCGCGCCGTGGCCGAATGCCCCAGGCCCGTGATCGCGCGGGTGCAGGGCGATGCGTTCGCTGGTGGCTTCGGCCTGGTGGCCGCCTGCGACCTGGCGGTGGCGGTGCAGACCGCGCGCTTCTGTTTAAGCGAGGTGAAGCTGGGGCTGATTCCCGCCACCATCATGCCGCATGTGCTGCGCGCCATCGGCCCGCGCGCGGCGCAGCGCTATACCCTGACCGCCGAAGTGCTCGACGCGGCCGCCGCGCAGGCCATCGGCCTGGTGCATGAAGTGGCCGAAGACGCTGCCGCGCTGGACGCGCAGGTGCGGCGCTGGTGCGCCGCGCTGCAAAATGCGTCACCGCAAGCGCTGGCTGCGGCCAAGCGGCTGCTGGCCGAAGTGGCGCATCGCCCGCTGGGCGATGCCTTGCTGGCCGACACCGCCGAGCGCATCGCCGTGGCCCGGGCCAGCGCGGACGGACGCGAGGGCATCAACGCTTTTCTCTCCAAGCGCAAGCCGAACTGGGTCGACCCCGAGGCGCGCTGACCCGACTCCACACTCACCTTTTGGGACTGCCCATGACCTCGACAAACCCCATCGGCTGGACGCCGGAACGCATCGAAGCCTTGCTCGATCTGCCCTTGCCCGAACTACTCTGGCAAGCCCAGCAAACCCACCGCGCGCACTTCG
>JAQTVS010000018.1 GCA_028706735.1 Thiomonas sp. | reverse complement strand
GCTGCCGGGGAATGCTTGAGATAGGGGTAGAGCCGATCCAGCAGGCGAGGCCGCCAGCGGGAGCCGGGTTGCCGCGCCATGAAGCGGCGCACCCGGGCTTCCTTGAAAATGTCGTAGCCGCCAAATACCTCGTCTGCGCCTTCGCCCGTGAGTGCGACCTTGTAGCCTGCGGCACGCACGCCGGCAGCGAGCAGCATCATGGGCGCGGGCGCGGTGCGCACGATGGGGGTTTCGGTATGGGCGATGGTGCGCGGAAAGGCGGCGGCGATGTCCGCCCGGGTGCAGTGCACCGTGGTGTGATCGGTGCCCAGATGTTTGACCAGTTGCTGCTGCCACACGCTTTCGTCGAACTCGGCGTCATCGAAGGTGAGAGAGAAGGTGCGCAGCGGGGTGTCGGTGTAGTGGCGGATCAGGGTGGTGACGATGGAGGAGTCGAGCCCGCCGCTGAGATAGGCCGCCACCGGCACGTCGGCGCGCAACTGCAGGCGCACGGCGTCGATCAGCAAGTCGCGCAGCTCCTCGGCATAGGCGTCGGCGCTTCGGTCGGCCTCGATCGGGGCGGGCGGGAAGGTCCAGTCCCAGTAGCGGTGCAGACGGGCGCCCTGCGCATCGACCGTCATCACATGGCCGGGCGGCAGCGACTCAATGCCCTCGAACACCGCATGCGGCGGCAGCGGCGCCCAGTAGGTGAACACCTCGCCAAGGGCGCGCGCATCGAGGCGGCGCGGCACTTCCGGCAAGGCGAACAGCGCCTTCACTTCCGAGGCGAAGGCCAGGCCGCCGGGGACGTGGGTGTGAAACAGCGGGCGGATGCCGGTGCGGTCGCGTGCGAGCAGCAGGCGCTGGCGCGCCGTGTCCCAGAGGGCGAAAGCGAACTGGCCGTTGAGATGATCGACCAGGGCGTCGCCAAAGTCCTCGTACAGATGCACCAGCACTTCGGTGTCGGACTGGGTGGCGAAGCGGTGGCCGCGCCGCAGCAGATCGGCGCGCAGCTCGATGTAGTTGAAGATCTCGCCGTTGAACACCACCCACACTGTGCCGTCTTCGTTGCACATCGGCTGATCGCCGCTGGAGAGGTCGATGATGCTCAGGCGGGCATGCGCCAGACCGATCGGGCCCTTGTTGAAAAAACCGTGCCCGTCGGGGCCGCGATGGTGCAGACGGCCAATCATTTCGCCGAGCTGCGACGGATCGACTGGTGCGTTCCAGTTCAGTCTTCCCGCGATGCCGCACATGGTGTCAGTTCTGCCCGGCCATTCCGAATGCCCGCTCAGGGGGCGGCGAGCAAGGCGAGCGTGGCGCGCGCATCGTCCTAGGAGCCTGTCGGGCTTTGGAATCGTCGGCTGCAAATGGGTCGCAGCAGTCCATTTTTCACCGTCTTTTTGACCCATAGCGGGGCTATGGGTCTGCAAATCCGGCAAAAACTGTCCTCGCTGGGCCCCATTTTCGCTTTCGACGACCAAAGCCCGACAGGCTCCTAGCCGCCGATGTACGACATCTCGACCTTGCGCTCCGCGCGCAGGGCTTCGCCCGCGGCGGTGCCGCGCAGCAGCGAGTAACGGTCATCGCGCTGCGTCCAGACTTGCGCCAGCGCGGCGCGCAGGTCCGCGTCGTTGACAGGGGCGAGCCCGGTGAGCGGGTCCCCGCGCAGCAGGGCGCGCACATCGTGGCCGTGGGTGGCGAACAGGCAGAGATAGAGCTTGCCTTCCATGGACAGCCGGGCGCGGTTGCAACTGCCGCAGAACGCGCGGGTGACGCTGGAGATCACGCCGATTTCGCCCGCGCCGTCGTCATAGGCCCAGCGCTGTGCGGTTTCGCCCGCGCTGTGCGCTTCGAGCGGGTGCAGGGGGTAGGCGGCGTGAATGCGGTCGATCACCTGCTGCGAGGGCAGCACCTCGTCCATGCGCCAGCCGTTGGTATTGCCCACGTCCATGTATTCAATGAAACGCAGCACCACGCCGACGCCGCGAAAGTGCGCGGCCATGGGCAGGATTTGCGCATCGTTGGTGCCGCGCTTGACCACCATATTCACCTTGACCGTCCCCAGTCCGGCGGCGAGCGCGGCGTCAATGCCGCGCAGCACTTCGGCGACGGGAAAGTCCACATCGTTCATTTGGCGAAAGGCGGCGTCATCCAGGGCGTCGAGGCTGACGGTGACGCGGTCCAGCCCCGCATCCTTGAGTTGCTGCGCCTTGCGCGCGAGGATGGAACCGTTGGTGGTCAGCGTCAGCTCGGGCGGCGTGCCGTCCGGGGTGCGCAGACCGTGCAGCATCTCCACCAGGCGTTCCAGGTTTTTGCGCAACAGCGGCTCGCCGCCGGTCAGCCGGATCTTGCGCACTCCCAGATCGATGAAGACCCGCGCAGCGCGGGTGATTTCCTCGAAACTCAGCAGGTCGGTATGGCGCAGGAATTCGTAGTGCTTGTCGAAAATCTCTTTCGGCATGCAGTAGGTGCAACGGAAGTTGCAGCGATCGGTCACCGAAATGCGCAGGTCGTGCAGCGGGCGGTGAAAACGATCCGTCGGCTGCGTCTGGTCGCTTGCGGAGTGCGCAGGAACTCGGGGCACGCTGGCGGCGTATTGGTGATCGACGATGGGAATGATGCGTTCAGACATGGCGCCATTATCGGCAAAGCTGGGGGCGCAGCGCGCAATCACCGTGGGGGAACCCCTCAGATCACGGTGATTTGCAAGGCCAGCGCAAACGTGGCCAGCAGCATGCCGAGCACGGCGCCGACCACCACGTCCGAGAGGTAGTGCAGCCCGAGAATCAGCCGGGACGCGGCGATGAGCAGCGCGAACGGCACCGCCACCCATCCCAGCACGGGTGCGAAAAACAGGATCTGCAGGGTGAAATTGACCGCGTGCAAGGTGTGGCCGGAGGGAAAGCTGAATTGGTCAAGCGGCGGCTCGCTCACCATGATCCGGTGACAGTGTTCGCTGGGCCTGGGGCGCGCGGCCAGTCGCTTGATCGACCCGTACAGGCCAATGCCGACGACGGTGGTGACCAGCATCCAGACGATCGGGATGACCGCTTCGCGCCCGTCGAGCGCCAGCAGCGCAAACAGAATGGCCGCCCAGCCCCAGCCATTGCCCAGGCGGCTGATGAGGGTGAACAGTCGGCGCACCCACGCCTGTCTGCTCAGGCGGTTGGCCGAGATGGTGAACGCTTGTTCCCAATGCAGATAGCGATGGAGCAGGCTGGGCTGTCGCTGGTGCATGGTGCGGGAGTCTCGTTGTGGGCGTGATGGATGGTTTGAGGCCGGATTGTTTCACTACTGACTTAGCAACCGAAAAACGGCATCGCTCTACCATTGTGGCATTCGCGCTGGACGGGAGAGGGTGAACCCAGACCCAGCGTGCCACCATCAAGGACACACAATGGCGTATTCCATCGAACTCTCCGGGCGCGTCGCCCTGGTCACTGGCGCATCCAGCGGACTTGGCTGGCGCTTTGCCGAAGTGCTGGCGCAGGCCGGCGCGGCGGTGGTGCTCAGCGGGCGGCGCGTGGAGAGGCTCAAGGAACTGCGCGCCCGCATCGAAGGGCAGGGCGGAGACGCGCATGTGGTGGAACTCGATGTCGCCGACCCGGCCAGCATCAAGGCGGCTGTCGCGCATGCGGAAACCGAAATGGGGCCGATCGACATTCTGGTGAACAATGCCGGGGTGTCGTCGCAGCAGAAGTTGCTTGACGTCACGACCGAGGATTTCGACGACGTGTTCGACATCAACGTGCGCGGTGCGTTTTTTGTGGCGCAGGAAGTGGCGCGGCGCATGGTGAAGCGTTCACTTGGCGTCACGCCGGGCACCTGGGCCGGCGGGCGCATTATCAATATCGCGTCCGTGGCCGGGCTGCATGTCATGCCCAAGCTCGGGGTGTATGCCATGAGCAAGGCGTCTGTCATTCATATGACGCGGGCCATGGCGGTGGAGTGGGGGAAATACGGCATCAATGTCAACGCCATCTGTCCCGGTTATATCGACACTGAAACGAACCATCATCACTGGCAGACCGAGTCGGGCCAGCGGCTGATGCAGATGCTGCCGCGCAAGCGCCTGGGCAAACCGGAAGACCTCGACGGCCTGCTCGTGCTGCTCGCCAGCGGGCAGAGCGGCCTGATCAATGGCGCCATCCTGACGGCGGACGACGGTTTCGGCATTTGACGATTGGAGCATCATGCGGTTTGATATCCCTGAACAAAAAAACCTGGTTTACACCATGACCATGCCCATCCGCTGGGGCGATATGGACGTCATGGGCCATGTGAACAACACCCTCTATTTCCGCTATATGGAAATCATCCGGCTGGAATGGATGCTGGCCACCGGGGTCCCGGCCAATCCCAAGGGGCTGGGGCCGGTGATCGTGAACGCCTTCTGCAACTTTCAGATCGAACTGAGTTTTCCCGGCGAGGTGCTCGCCCGGCTCTACACCACGGATGTGGGGCGCACCAGCTTCGACACCTACACCCTGCTCAGTCGCACCGATGACCCGGACACCATTTATGCCAGCGGCGGCTCGCGCGTGGTCTGGGTCGACTTTCCGCAGCGAAAAAGCGCCCCTTTGCCCGACATGCTGCGCGCGCTGCTCACGCAGAACACCGCCTCAACCAAAGCCTGACACCCAATCGAGATTGCGTCATGCCAGATTCTGAGCCAAACCTTCCGCTGTGGTCGCCCTCGCCTGAGCGCATTGCCGCTTCGCACATCGAGGCGTTCCGTCATTGGGTCAATGACCGCCACGCCCTGAAATTGCAGACTTACCAGGACTTGCTCGATTGGTCGGTCGCCGAGCAGGCCCAGTTCTGGGACGCGGTATGGGAGACCTCCGGCGTGATCGCAGAGCACAAAGGCGAGCGCGTGCTGATCGATGCCGACCGCATGCCCGGCGCCCGGTTTTTTCCAGACGCCCGCCTTAACTTTGCCCAGAATTTGCTGCGCCGCAATGATGATGCCGTGGCGCTGCATTTCTGGGGTGAAGATCAGGTGCAACGCCGCCTGAGCTGGCGCGAATTGCATGCCGAAGTCTCACGCCTGCAGCAAGCCTTGTCGCATTGGGGCGTCGAACCCGGGGACCGGGTCGCCGCCTATATGCCCAACCTGCCCGAGACGGTGATTGCCATGCTGGCGGCCACCAGCCTCGGCGCCACATTCACCTCGGCCTCGCCGGACTTTGGCGTTCAGGGTGTGCTGGACCGCTTCGGCCAGACCCAGCCCAAGGTGCTCATCGCTTGCGATGGGTATTTCTACAACGGCAAGACTTTTTCCAACCTGGAGAAGCTGGCCCAGCTTGCGCCGCAATTGCCCGCGCTGGTGAAGACTCTCGTGGTGCCCTATGTGGCGCAGGCGCGTGGCCAAAGCCTGAACGTCGCGGCCATTCCCGGCGCTCAGGCGTGGGAGGAAGCGCTCGCGTCCTTCGCGCCCCAGCCGGTGCAATACACCGCGCTGCCTTTCGATCATCCGGTCTACGTCCTGTATTCGAGCGGCACGACCGGAACGCCCAAATGCATCGTGCACCGCGCGGGCGGCGTGCTGCTCAAGCATCTGGCCGAGTTGCGCCTGCAAGTCGATATTCACCCGGAAGACCGCGTGTTCTTCTTCACGACCTGCGGCTGGATGATGTGGAACTGGCTGATGTCTGCACTCAGCCAAGGGGCGACGCTCTGCCTCTACGACGGCTCGCCCGGTGTGCGCGACAACGCCATTTTGTTCGACTACGCTGATGCGGTGGGCTTCACCCATCTGGGCACCTCGGCCAAGTTCATTGAAGCGCTGGGCAAGTCGGGCATCTCGCCCAGGCAGACCCACTGCCTGACCGATCTACGCACCATCATGTCCACCGGCTCGCCGCTGGCGCCCGAGGGTTTCGACTATATCTACAGCCAGGTCAAGTCGGACGTCTGCCTGAGTTCACTCTCAGGCGGCACCGATCTGGTGGCCTGCTTCATTGCCGGATCGCCGATGAACCCGGTGTGGCGCGGGGAGATTCAGGCGTGTGCGCTGGGCATGGCCGTGATCGTGGCCGATGACGACGGCAAGCCGCTGCCAGACGGTCAAAAGGGCGAACTGGTGTGCACCAAGCCCTTTCCCTCGATGCCGCTGGGTTTTCTGGTGGATGGCAGTCTGGAAAAGGGCGCGCAAAAATACTTTGAGACCTACTTCGCGCAATTCCCGAATGTCTGGTGGCATGGGGATTTCATCGCGCGCACGCCGCACGGCGGCTACATCATTTTCGGCCGTTCCGACGCCACGCTGAATCCCGGGGGAGTGCGCATCGGCACTGCGGAAATCTACCGCCAGGTCGAGCGCATCGACGCCGTGCTGGAATCACTGGTCATCGGCCAGAACTGGCCGCCAGGCACTTACGGCGATGTGCGCGTGGTGCTGTTCGTGCGTCTGCGCGAGGGGCTGCAGCTCGATGACGCGCTGATCGAGGCCATCAAGCGTCAGATCCGCATCAACACCACGCCGCGGCATGTGCCGACGCGCGTGGTGCAGGTGCGCGACATTCCCCGCACCAAGAGCAACAAGATCGTGGAAATCGCGGTGCGCAATCTGATCCACGGCGACCCGGTGAAAAACATCTCCGCACTGGCCAACCCCGAGGCGCTGGACGAATACCGCGCGTTGCGCGCGGAGTTGGAGCGCGCCTGACCGCTTATCTGCAGGTGCGGCTGATCCAGAGCTTGCGCAGCGGCGTCAGGCTGATGCGCTGATGCAGCACGGCGTAATCGGCCCGTTCGATTTCGCGCAGCAAGGCCAGCGCCATCGCGCCCAGCGCACGCAACGGGGCAGCCTGGGCATGCGGAAACGGCGCAAGACCGGCGAGTGCCTGCTCCAAAGTCTGACGGGCTAACGCGGTTTGTTCGCTGAGCAAGGCGAGAACGCCAGTGTCCATACGCCGTTGCTGCAGCTGCGCCGCAGTGACGCCATGGCGCTGCAAGGCGTCCAGCGGCAGATAGATCCGTCCCTGCGCTGCATCGCGTCCCAAGTTCCGAATGCCGCTGGCCAGGCGCAAGCCCAGCCCGAGTTCCTCTGCCGCTGCGCGCGCTGCAGGGGGTGCGAGACCGAGAAGGGCGGCGCTATTGCGCAGGGTTTGTCCGCTGCCCGCTTTGGCATAGTGCAGCAGGGCGGGCCGGTCCATCCAGCGGTTTTGCTGCAGATCGATTTGCACACTCTCGATCACCCCGCGCAGCGCTCCCGCCGTCAGGCCGCTTGCCTGTATGAACGGCCCGAGCGCACGCAACGTCGGATGCTCCGCCGCGCCTTTTTCCATCGCGTCGAGCTGGGCATCCCACCACGCCATCTTGGCCTGCGCCACGGACAGATCGCTGACAGTCGTCACGATGGCGCGCACCTGCACATGAAAGCGCAGCAGTGCGATCAATCCTGCGCGTTGAGGCGGCGCGCAGCGCTGAAACGCATAGTAGGCGGACGATCCCGGCGGCGGGCCATTTGAGGCATCAGTCAAATCAGTGGGGGGCATGGCATATGCGGCGCTCAGCAGGTTGGCGCAGCATGGCTAGAATAGCCGATTGCCTGAAATTCAATGGGTGCCGGAAGCGAAGCCTGAATAGGAAACCGGGCGGGCTGTATGTGCATTGACAGTACGGCGCATTGATTCAAGCAGCAGATCACCTCGCGAGGGTGGCGAAATTGGTAGACGCACCAGGTTTAGGTCCTGACGCCCTCACCGGCGTGGGGGTTCGAGTCCCCCCCCTCGCACCACCCGGCAAGCAAAGCGCTTGGCGGAGATGGATCCCTTTCATTGAACACTGGACTTTTTCATGACTGTCGAAACCCTGGACAAACTGCAGCGCCGCGTCACCGTGACGGTTCCCAAGGCCGCTGTGCAAACTGAAATCAACGCGCGGCTGAAAAACCTGAGCCGCACCTTGCGCCTGCCCGGGTTCCGTCCGGGCAAGGTGCCCATGTCCATGGTGACGCAGCGCTACGCGCCGTCCGTGGAAATGGAAGTGCTGCAAGACAAGATCGGCAACGCGTTCTACGACGTGGCATCTGGCGCACGCCTGCGCGTGGCCGGCATGCCGCAGTTCAGCCCCAAGACCGAGGGCGTGGATGCCGATGTCATGGCGTTCGATGCCACCTTCGAGGTCTATCCCGATGTGCAGATCCCCGATCTGTCGTCGCAAACCATCGAGCGCGTGACCGCCACCGTGGACGATGCGGCCATTGATCGAACCGTGGACGTGCTGCGCAAGCAGCGCACGGAGTTCGTCCCCCGCGGCGAGGCCGCAGCCAACGGACAGACCTCGGAAGGCCTGGAAGTGCAGGACGGCGACCAAGTCACCGTGGACTTCGAGGGACGGATCGACGGCACCGCGTTTGACGGCGGGAAGGCTGAGGGCTTCAGTTTTGTGCAAGGCGAAGGCCGCATGCTCCCCGAATTCGAGGCGGCAACCAAAGGGTTGCAAGCCGGGCAGAGCAAGATTTTTGAACTGCACTTCCCTGAGGACTATCAAGGCCGCGCGGTGGCTGGCAAGACCGCCCAATTCACGCTGAAAGTCACCAAGGTCGAATGGCCGCTTCTGCCGGCAGTCGATGCCGATTTCGCCAAGGCGCTTGGCGTGGTCGACGGCGATGTGCAGCGCCTGCGCGACGATATTCGCAACAATCTGCAGCGCGAAGTGAAATCTCGCCTGACACAGCGCAACAAGCTGGCGGTGATGGAGGTGCTGCAAAAGGCGGTGCCCGTCGATCTGCCGAGCGCTTTGGTGCAGAACGAAATCAACGAACTGATGGCCAGCGCCCGTCAGGATCTGGCCGAGCGCGGCATGAAAGATGCCGACAAGGCGCCCCTGCCGCCCGAGCTGTTCAAGGAGCAGGCTGAGCGCCGCGTGCGCCTGGGCCTGATCGTGTCTGAACTGGTCAAGCAGCATGAATTGCAGCCCAAGCCGGAACAACTGCGCAGTTACGTGGAAGAACTGGCCGCCAGCTACGAACAGCCTGAAGAGTTGATCCGCTGGTACTACGCCGACCAGGAGCGCTTGGCGCAGGCCGAGGCGATCGTGATGGAAAACAACGTGACCGATTTTGTGTTCGCGCAAGCGCAAACCACGGAAAAAGAGCTGAGCTTCGATGAGTTGATGGGGCAGAAATAACTCTTGCAGCAGATGCGAGCCGCTGCGTGCCCTGGCGCGCAGCGGCTTCTTTTTTGTGGCGCTTTCTGGGGGACGCTGGAGCGCCCTGGCGGGTTCCTCCCGCAAATTGCTTGCGGAAATCCCACACCCTTGCGTCGGCCTCGCAAGCCGCGTGCTAATCTATATCCACCTTCACGTTTGATCCTTCCATGAGCGCAACTGACATTCAAAGCCTGGGCCTGGTGCCCATGGTCATCGAGCAAAGCGGCCGCGGCGAGCGCGCCTACGACATTTACTCGCGCCTGTTGCGTGAGCGGGTGATTTTCCTGGTCGGGCCAATCAATGATCAGATGGCCAATTTGGTCGTCGCGCAATTGCTGTTTCTCGAGTCCGAGAATCCGGACAAGGATATTTCGCTCTACATCAATTCGCCGGGCGGATCGGTGTCGGCAGGCATGGCCATTTACGACACCATGTACTTCATCAAGCCGGATGTGTCCACATTGTGCACGGGCATCGCCGCCAGCATGGGCGCATTTCTGATGGCAGCTGGCGCCAAGGGCAAGCGTTACTCTCTGCCGAATTCCCGCATCATGATTCACCAGCCTTCGGGGGGGGCCCAGGGACAGGCCACCGACATTGAAATCCAGGCCCGTGAGATTCTGTATCTGCGCGAGCGCCTGAACGGTATTCTGGCCAACCATACCGGCCAGCCGCTGGAAAAGATCGTCATCGACACGGAGCGCGATTTTTTCATGTCTGCCGACCAGGCCAAAGACTATGGCCTGATCGATGAAGTCATTGCAAAACGCTCCTGAACCTGAATTGAACGCACACGCCCATGGCTGAGAAAAAATCGTCCTCTGGTGAAAAAACCCTGTACTGCTCGTTTTGCGGCAAGAGTCAGCATGAGGTGAAAAAACTGATCGCGGGCCCGTCGGTGTTCATCTGCGACGAGTGCATCGACCTGTGCAACGAAATCATTCGTGACGAGGTGACTGCCACGGATGCCAGTGGCAAGGTGGTGAGTTCCGATCTGCCCACGCCATCGGAAATCAAGGCCATCCTCGATCAATATGTGATTGGGCAGGAAGCTGCCAAGCGCATTCTTGCCGTGGCGGTATATAACCACTACAAGCGCCTCAAGCATGTCGGTCAGACCAGCGAGGTGGAACTCTCCAAGAGCAACATCCTGCTCGTCGGCCCGACGGGCTCGGGCAAGACTCTGCTGGCGCAAACATTGGCACGGCTGTTGAACGTGCCGTTCGTCATTGCCGACGCCACCACGCTCACCGAGGCCGGCTATGTGGGCGAGGATGTGGAAAACATCATCCAGAAGCTTCTGCAGAACTGCAATTACGAAATCGAGCGGGCGCAGCGCGGCATTGTCTACATCGACGAAATCGACAAAATCTCGCGCAAATCCGACAACCCCAGCATCACGCGCGATGTCTCGGGCGAGGGTGTGCAGCAGGCGCTGCTCAAACTCATCGAAGGCACCATGGCGTCGGTGCCACCGCAGGGCGGGCGCAAACATCCGAATCAGGATTTCATTCAGGTGGACACGACCAATATCCTGTTCATCTGCGGCGGTGCGTTCGATGGTCTGGAAAAGGTGATCCGCAATCGCTCGGAAAAATCGGGCATCGGTTTTTCCGCGACGGTCAAGACCCAGTCGCAACGCAGCTTGTCCGAAACCTTCCTTCAGGCCCAGCCGGAAGACCTGATCAAGTTCGGCCTGATCCCGGAACTCGTTGGCCGCCTTCCTGTGGTCGCGGCGCTGGAAGAGCTCGATGAAGCGGCATTGATCGAAATTCTCACCGTCCCCAAGAACTCGCTGGTCAAGCAATATCAGAAGCTGTTCGAGATGGATCACATCAAGCTGGAGTTCCGCCCCGCCGCACTCGATGCCATTGCCCGTAGGGCGCTGGAGCGCAAAACCGGTGCACGTGGTTTGCGCTCCATCGTCGAACAGGCCTTGCTTGATCTGATGTTCGATCTCCCCAACGCACAGAATGTTTCAGGAGTGGTGGTTGACGAGAACGTGATCACGGCTGGCGCCAAGCCGTTGTTGATTTATCAGGATGCGGCGAAGGCTTCAGGGACTTGATGGTGGCACGCTGACGATTGCGCCCGCCCGTCTGCTTGCATTCCATGCCCGAATCCCCATTTGCACTACAACTTCTTTTTGGGTGAGCTTCATGTCCGATACCCCTGAACACAATCTCGATCTGACCGCGTTGCCTCTGCTGCCATTGCGCGATGTGGTGGTCTTTCCTCATATGGTGATTCCTTTGTTCGTTGGTCGGCCCAAATCGATCAAGGCGCTGGAATCCGCCATGGAAAGTGGCAAGCAGATCATGCTGGTCGCCCAGAAGGCGGCGGCCAAAGATGAACCCAAGCCGGACGATCTGTTTGAAGTCGGCTGCCTGTCCAGCATTCTGCAAATGCTCAAGCTGCCGGACGGCACGGTCAAGGTTCTGGTCGAGGGCGCCCAGCGCGCAAATGCCTTGAACATCCGCGATAACGGTGATTTTTTCGCCTGTGAGGCTGTTCCCATTGCATCCAGCTCCGAGTCCACCGCCGAATCCGAGGCCATGCGCCGCGCGGTGGTTGCGCAGTTTGATCAGTACGTCAAACTGAACAAAAAAATCCCGCCAGAAATTCTCACTTCCATTTCCGGCATCGATGACCCTGGCCGCCTCGCGGACACTATTGCTGCGCACTTGCCGCTCAAGCTCGAGCAGAAGCAATCGGTACTCGATCTGCACGACGTGCATGCCCGGCTGGAAAACCTGCTCGAACAATTGGAGCGCGAAGTCGGCATTCTTCAGGTCGAAAAGCGCATCCGTGGCCGGGTGCGTCGCCAAATGGAGAAAAGCCAACGCGAGTACTACCTGAACGAGCAGGTCAAGGCCATGCAGAAGGAACTTGGCGAGGGCGAAGACGGCGCGGACATCGAGGAAATCGAGAAAAAAATCAAGGCAGCGCGCATGCCCAAAGAGGCCAAGAAAAAGGCCGAGAGTGAACTCAAGAAGCTCAAGCTCATGTCTCCCATGTCGGCCGAGGCGACGGTGGTCCGCAATTATCTCGACGTGCTGGTCAGCCTGCCCTGGGCGAAAAAAAGCAAGGTGCGTCACGACCTGGCCTTCGCTGAGAAAGTGCTCGAAGAAGACCATTACGGACTGGAGAAGGTCAAGGAACGCATCCTCGAATATCTCGCCGTGCAGCAGAGGGTGGAAAAGGTCAAGGCGCCAATTCTTTGCCTCGTCGGCCCGCCAGGCGTGGGCAAGACATCGCTCGGGCAGTCCATTGCGCGCGCAACCGGCCGCAAATTTGTGCGCATGGCCTTGGGCGGCGTGCGTGACGAAGCCGAGATTCGCGGCCATCGCCGCACCTATATCGGCGCGATGCCGGGAAAAATTATCCAGAGCCTGAACAAGGTTGCGGTGCGCAATCCGTTGTTCCTGCTTGATGAAGTGGACAAACTTGGCATGGACTTCCGTGGTGATCCATCGTCCGCATTGCTCGAAGTGCTCGATCCTGAGCAGAACCACACTTTCAGCGACCATTATGTGGAGGTCGATTTTGACCTGTCCGATGTCATGTTCGTCGCCACCTCGAACTCGCTCAACATTCCGCCGGCCCTCCTCGACCGGATGGAAGTCATCCGTCTGGCCGGCTACACGGAAGACGAGAAAGTCAGCATTGCCCAGCGTTACCTGCTGCCCAAGCAGATGAAGAACAACGGGGTCGACCAGGGCGAACTCGATGTGACAGAGAGCGCGATTCGGGGCCTGATTCGTTACTACACCCGTGAAGCCGGTGTTCGCTCCCTTGAGCGCGAAATTTCCAGGATCTGCCGCAAAGCCGTCAAGGGGCGATTGCTCAAGACGTATACCGAGCAGGTTGTTGTCACAGAAGACAATCTGAATGACTTTCTCGGGGTGCGCCGATTCAACTTCGGCATGGCTGAAAAGCAGAATCAGGTCGGCCAAGTGGTTGGGCTTGCCTGGACTGAGGTGGGGGGCGATTTGCTCACCATCGAAGCCACGGCAATGCCAGGCAAGGGCGCAATTCTGCGAACTGGTTCTCTAGGCGACGTGATGAAGGAATCCGTCGAAGCCGCCCGCACTGTGGTGCGTGTGCGTTCGCGCCGATTGGGTATCAAGGACGAACTTTTTGAAAAGCGCGATCTGCATATCCATGTCCCCGAAGGCGCTACACCCAAAGATGGGCCAAGCGCTGGCATCGCAATGACGACGGCGATCGTCTCTGCCATGACGGGGATTCCGGTCAAGGCAGAGGTTGCAATGACGGGCGAAATCACTCTGCGTGGAGAAGTTCTCGGCATCGGTGGGCTGAAGGAAAAGTTGCTTGCAGCGCTTCGAGGCGGCATCAAGACAGTCTTGATTCCTGAAGAGAACGTCAAGGATCTTCAAGAAATGCCAGACAATGTCAAAGCAAGTTTGACGATCATCCCTGTGAAGTGGATCGATCAAGTGCTCGATCTTGCCCTGGAGCGCGTGCCTGTGGCCCTGGAAGACGACTCACCGACCAAGCCCGCCGAAGTCGCCGCCGTGATCGAGACTGCTGTCGTCGAAAGCACGAGGCATTGAGTTCGCATCAATCAAAAAAAAGCGTTATCCGCTTGCAAGCAACGGAATCTTCGGTATAGAATGTTCGTTTTGCTTTTGGGGGTATAGCTCAGCTGGGAGAGCGCTTGCATGGCATGCAAGAGGTCAGCGGTTCGATCCCGCTTACCTCCACCAAGCAACCAAATCGAAGGTTTCGTCCCCTTCGTCTAGAGGCCTAGGACACCGCCCTTTCACGGCGATAACACGAGTTCGAATCTCGTAGGGGACGCCAGATTCAACATCGGAATCTGCATGGAGTGGTAGTTCAGTTGGTTAGAATACCGGCCTGTCACGCCGGGGGTCGCGGGTTCGAGTCCCGTCCACTCCGCCAATAAAACGAAGTAAATCAAGCACTTACAGAACAAGCCCGACCTAAACAGTCGGGCTTTTTTTGCCCATGTTGGGGCGCATTCCCACCCGATTCCCATTTTTTTGCCGCCTTTTGCAACCTATTGCATGGCTCGGCTTCCCACTGGGTTCCCCGCGCGGCAGAATAGTTGTCGCCTCCATAGATCAACCCCAGGGGGCGGCGATGAAGGACGGACATGGCTCGATATGGACAGGCATTCAAGGACAGGGCGGTGGCGAGGTTGCTGCCGCCGGAAAGCGCAGCGGTGGAGGTTGTGGCGCGGGAAGTTGGCATTGGAGCGGGCGCCCGTCTCGAAGCCGTGATCACCACGGCGGCGATGAACGAGGCGGCCAGGAGCGCCTGGTGTCGCGAGCATGGCGTGTACCCGGCCGAGCTGGACAAGCGGCGAGCCAGTTGCACGACTGCGCTGGCCGACCCCGAAGACGCGCAGGGCGCGTTCGATCTCGATCATGTTCATGGCTGAGTGCCCTCAAGGGATTGGGTGGTGGTGGCATGGGCAAAGAGATCGCCGTACTCGTCGGCGCTGCGAATGAGCGCGTGTTGCTGGGTAAACGTTGAAGGCGACACCGACGGTGCCGGGGTGTCGGTCTCCAAGGCGGCCAGGGCATCGGCCACGAGCCGTTCGGTCAGCGCCTTGACGTGGCGGTCGCTGTGCACATCTTGCGCCATGGCCGCCTCGCAGGCCGCATCGATGAACCGGTGTGGATAGCGCCGCGCCAGGTTGACGACGCCCCAGAGCTTGCGCTGGCCGACCCGGCCTTCGATGGCGAACAGCATCTCACACAGCCGTGCCGCCTGAGGGCCGATGGAGCGGGCCTGACTGAGAATGAAGCGGGTCTCGCGCGAGGGGTTGAACACGCGCTCTGCCATGGGCAGCACCACGGTGCTGGGTCGATCCACCCGGGCGTGGGTGCGCAGCAAGGCCTGAGTGCGCAGGTCGTCCCGTATCTCGATGCGCCGCTCGAAGATCCGCACCAGCACCTTGGCGCCAATCAACGCCGGGCGGGCTGCGTAGCTGCTGTGGTCGATGCGCACGCAACGGTCGTCGCACACGCTGCGCTGCACCTCGGTGAAGTACTGCATGCCGGTCAAGGGCAGTGGCTGCAGGTGGGTGCGCTCCTCCTCGAACATGGCCTGCACCTGGCGGCGCTCGGCGCCATGGATGCGCGAGGCCGCCCACTTCGCTTCCCAGTGCTCCAGAAAGGCGTTCTGCTCCTCGATCGTCTCGAAGCGCCGGCCCTTGAGCGCGGTGGCCTGGGTGTGCTGAATAGCGTTCTCCACCGTGCCCTTGCAGTTGGGGTCCCGTACGCGGGCCGGGTCGGCCACCACCTCTTAGTGGGCGAGCGTGGCGGCAAAGACTGGATTGAGTGCGGGCTCGTACAGGTCGGGTTTCAAGACACCTTCCTTGAGGTTGTCGAGCACCACGTACCTGGCAGAGCCACCGAAGTAGCGCCAGGCCTGCTCGTGCAGCTCGGCCCAGATCTGCTGGCCGGACTTCCAGACCACACGGCGGAAGCTGCGCCGCGAATCACGCAGCGTGGCCACGAACAGCCGTGGCTTGCGGTATCGATCCGTGCCGGGCACCCGGGTGGGCGCGCCCTCGCCGTAGTCGACCTGCATCTCTTCGCCGGGGGCAAACGAAAGGCGGTCGAATTGCTCGGGCTCCTTGTGGCGCAGTTGGGCCACGAAGCGCTTGACGGAGTTGTAGGCGCCATCGAAGCCGTACTGGTCCACCAGGTCCTGGTAGATCGCCGTGGCGTTGCGGCCCAGGCGCAACTGGGCGTCGATGAAGGTGCGGTGGGGCTCGCACCTGGAGGTGGCCACTGGCGGCGACACCGGCAGTCCAGTCGGTGGCCAGGGTGGAGCCGTTTGACTGGGCGAGTCGGTGGCCACCCCGGGGCAGTTTGCAGGGTCGGCGGCAAAGCGCCGCTGATACGCGCGGATGGTGTGGCGCGAGATGCCGGTGAGGCGTTCGATCTCGCGCTGCGTGACGCCGCCTTTGAGCAGCGTCCAGATGGTGGTTTGTCGATGTGGCTTCAAGACGTTCAACCTCGGGCTTCCTTGGAATCAGGGAGCAGAAAGTAACGTCCTGCCGGTCGGGCCTCGCGGCGCCCGACGCACCTTGCTCAATGCGTCAGATCACCGCGGCCAGGGTGGAGCAGTTTGGGTGGCCATAAGTGGAGCACTTTGGGTGGCCGCTGGGGGAAGTTCTTCACTGAACACGTGTTGGGCCAGCCTTGGCAGATGCCCGGCTTCATTCGCCCGTCCAAGGTCAGCCGTTTGCCTGACATCGTCAGCGTGGCACAGGCCCAGGCCATCTTTGAGCACACGCGGGTGCTGAGCTACCGGGTACTGTTCTTCACGCTCTACAGCCTCGGGCTGCGCCTGGGCGAGGGGCTGGCGCTTTCGGTCGCAGACATCGATGCCCAACGCATGCGCGTGCAGGTGCGCAACGCCAAGGGCAACCGGGATCGATTTGTGCCACTTCCTGAGGCCACGCTGGTGGTGCGTATTCCGGTGAACGTGACCGCTGATTCCGGCAACGTGACCGGCATTCTGGTGAACGTGACCGAGGGTCGGTATTGCGCGTTTTGCGTTTATGCCGGCTTGCATTTCCGGCTGTTTTTCCTTGTCTTGAATGGGTTCGTTTTTGAATCAATAGGCCCCCGCCAGGCCGCCGGAGGCCCCCCCCTTGATCGCGCTGGATTAGCTTTCGGCGCTCCCTTTTGCGGGGGGATTTTTCTTGCGCAGCGATTCACCCGTGAGCGTGAAGCGGTGGTGGTTTTGCATCAGCCGGTCCAGCATGGCATCCGCAATGGTCGGGTCACCGATCCACTCGTGCCAGTGCTCAATCGGCAACTGGCTGGTGATGATGGTGGCGCGCTGGCTGGCCCGGTCGTCAATGATCTCCAGCAGGTCCGCCCGGGTTTGGCTATCCATGGCGGCCATGCCCCAGTCATCAAGCAGCAAGACGTCGGTGTTTTTGAGGGTATCGAGCCAACGCGTAAATGTGCCGTTGGCGTGGCGAATACGTAACGCTTCACCCAGGCGTGGAACCCTTTGGTACAGCGCGCTGTGGCCACGTCGGCAGGCATGCTGGGCCAGCGCGCACGCCAGCCACGACTTGCCCGCGCCGGTGGCTCCGGTGATCAGCACGGCGTGCCC
>JAQTVS010000017.1 GCA_028706735.1 Thiomonas sp. | reverse complement strand
CGCGGGTTGGGGCATGGCGCTGCGCCGCCTCCTGGAACAATGGGAGCGCTCGCAAGCCGGGCTGTCCCAATTGCAGAAGCGCCAGCAGATCGACCGCCTGGCCGCCTTGCCCACGGCGCAGGCGCTATGGGGAGAACTGGAGCAGATGCTCGACCGCTGGAGCGCACTGCCGGGCCGAAGCGGGAGCGCGGCTGCTTCCACTCCCGCCGCCGCTCCGATCGAAACCCGCGAGGCGCAAGCCAGCCGCGATGGCAGTGCGTGGCGCGATCTCTGGCTGCAGACCCTGAAGCACGGCGTGCAGCCGTTTTGCGCGCACGACACGGCGCAGCGCTTGCTGCGCGCGCTCATCGCGTCAGCCGACGGTGCTGCGCAGCCGTCCGAACTGGGCACGCAGGCGCGTGAGGTCTGGCTGGCCATCGACCGCGCGCAGACCACCGAAGACGCCGTGCGCAACGGCCTGACCGAACTGGTGCGGCTGCTGCTGGGCCATCTCGGTGATCTGGTGCCGCAGCCCTGGGTGGGGGTGCAGGCCGCGGCGATCCGCGAGCAGTTGCAGGCGCCGCTGGCTCCGGAAAGCATCGAGCAGGCGCAGAACGCCGTGCGCGATCTGCTGGTGCGCCACAGCGTGCTGCGCAAAAGCGAAGACGACGCCCACAGCACGGCCAAGGCGCTGATTGACCTGCTGGTGCGCAAGCTGGGCGACTATGCCTCCGAGGGCGGTGAATACAACCAGCGCCTGGAAGGGCGGCTGACGCAGTTGCAGGCCACCCGGGAATGGGACGAAATCCGCCTGCTGGTGCAGGACGTGCTCGACGACAGCCGCAGCATGCAAAAGCGCAGCGGCGAACTCGGCGTGCATCTGGCCGAGGCGCAGCGGCAGGCGCAGGCCGCGCAGGAGCGCATCCGCTCGCTTGAAGGCGAGCTCGAACAGGCCAGCCAGCAATTGCAGGAAGACCCGCTCACCGGGGCGCTCAACCGGCGCGGGCTGGACGCCGAGTTCAACCGGATGCAGTCGCGGGTTGTGCGCCAGGGCCAGCCGCTCACCCTGGCCCTGCTCGACATTGATCATTTCAAGGCGGTGAACGACACCTATGGCCACGACACTGGCGACGCCGTGCTCAAGGCGCTGGTGCACCTGGCAACGCGCCTTGTGCGCCCCAGTGACCGGGTGGCACGCATGGGCGGCGAGGAGTTCATGCTCATCCTGCCCGACACGCCGGTGCAGCAGTCGCTGGTCGTGGTGCAGCGCCTGCTGATGGCATTCAGCGAGCAGACCCTGGTGCAGGACAGCGCGGGACGGCGCATCCCTCTGAGTTTTTCTGCCGGGGTGGCCGAGCTGTGCCCGGACGAAGATTTCGCAGCGGTGTATCAGCGGGTGGACGCAGCGCTGCTCCGGGCCAAGCAGGCGGGACGCAAACGGGTGGAATTCGCCGTGCCCTGCGGCGGCGCCAAAGGCGGTGGCAGCCCGCCCAAAAGCGCGCCGAGCTACTTCAGTTTGCGGGGGTAGGTGCGGTCAGCACCCAGACCTGCCGTTGCGCGTCTGGCTCTTGAGCGCCCCAGGCCGGGCACTCCCCGCCCCATCCCTCCCCGCCAGTGGGGAGGGAGTGATCTCACCTCCTCCACTGCGTGGGGGAGGTTGGGAGGGGGAAACGGGAGCGCTAGTAGCCTGTCGGACTTGAGGATCGCGGGCTGCAAAAAGCCGCCGCCACACGGCATCCACACTGCCATTTTTCGCCTTCCGCGCCCCAAGCACGACAGACTCCCAGTTTCAATGCGGCCGCGCAGGCGGCTGGTTTGCGGGTGGACTCCGCTCCGGGAGGTTTCGTTCCGCCTCGTCGCGCACCCATTGCCGGGCCCGCAGGCCCAGGCTGGTCTGCGGGGCGCCGGGTTCGGCGAACCAGTGGAACCGCTGCAGCCAGGGCAGCACCTCGGCAGCCGGCATGGGCTTGGCCAGCGCGTAGCCCTGGCCGGCGTCGGCCCCCAGCACGGCGGCCACTTCGACCAGGGCCGGGGTTTCCAGGCCTTCCACCACCACTTGCAGGCCAAGCGCCTGCGTCATGCGCACCAGTGCGCCGATGAAGCCGATCATGCCGCTTGCTTCCGCCTCGGTCTCGCCTGGAATCTGGCGCACCAGGCCTTGATCGATCTTGACGGTGTGGAACGGCAGGGTGCGCAGGCGCAGCAGGCTGCTGTAGCCGCTGCCCAGATCGTCCATCACCAGCCGTGCGCCGGTGGCGGCCAGGCTGTGCACCGCGCGGTCGCGCTCCGTGGTGTTCTGGAAGTCGGCGTCTTCAAGGATTTCGAGCCGCAGTCGGTCGGGGGCGATGTGGCGTGCGCGCAGCGCGTCGGCCACCCAACGTGCGCAGTCGGGCATGAGCAGCACCTCGGGCGGCAGGTTGACCGAGAGGTCGAGTGACAAGCCGGCGGCGTCCCATTGCGTGAGCTGGCCCAGCGCCTGCTCCAGCCCGAGGGTGAACAGCCGGGTGAGTTCGGAGCTGCCGAAGGAGGGGAGGAACAGTCCCGGCCCGATGAGCCGCCCATCGTCCAGCCGCAGCCGGGCCAGCGCCTCCATCGCCGTGGGCTGGCCGCTGCGCAGATCGACGACGGGCTGGTAGTGCATCTCCAGCCCGCCGCTGAACAGGCGGTGCCGCCAGGCACGGCGGTCACTGGCTGGCAGCAGGGTGTCTTCGCGGCGGGTCATCAGGCCGTAGAGGCCGCGCTCGAACAATTGCTCCAGGCCGCGCAGGAAGCTGCGCATGCTCTGGGTGTCGAACATGCCGGGATAGCGGCCATACAGGCCCATGACGGCCAGCATGCGTCCGCGACTGTCTTTCACCGGCACGGCGGCCGAGCTGCGGATGCCCACGCTGTGCGCCGCGGCGCGCCAGGGCGCCATGCGCGGATCGGTGACATAGCTGATATTGGTTTCGATCTGTTCGCTGCGCCAGCAGCGCGGGTGCGGTGTCTGGCCGAAGGGGCTTTGGGGGTCGATCTGCAGCGGGGCGACCGCATTGTGCTCCAGCGCTTCCAGATAGTCATCGAATCCGCCGGCGGTGAATTCGGGGACGAAGCGGCCCTGCGGGTCGGGTTTGTAGATGACCGTGGCGGCCATGCCCGGCAGCGCGGTCACGGCTTGCAGCACGGTGCGCGCCAGATCGGCCCACTGGGTCAGGTCGGGCTGCATCTGCTCCAGGCCGAACAGCAGTTGCTGGTATTGCTCGCGCTGCGCCTGCGCGCCTTCACTCTGCCATTGCAGTTCACGCTGCAGCCGCGCGGTGACAACCTGGGCGAGCACGGCGCGGTCGGCGCTGCGCACCTGCGCGCCGCCGATCAGATCGTGCAGGCTTTGCAGATACCAGCCCATGCTGGTGAGCAGTGCGCCGGTGCTGACGCCCACCAGGGTGTGAATGCCGCCGATGCGCTGGGCTTCTTCCTGATGGCTGTCCTTGCTCAGTTCGGGCAGCAGGATGCGCAGCACGTGGGCATGTTGCTGATCTCGCAGATGCGCGTTTTCTTCCGCCGATAGGGTGGACAGCAGGGCGGCGGATTCAGGGTCGTGGTTCAGTGCGCTGTAGAAACGCTCGACAAAGGCCGCCGCGTTGCGCGCCAGCAGGTCGGTGATCAGCCCGAGCAGGCGGGCGGCGGCGGCGCCATAAGGATCGACGTGGATGGGCAGATCGGCCGGCTCGGCTGCCGCTTGATCCAGCGCGTCGCCCCATTGCTGCCACCAGAGCGTGCGGTCGGCCTTGTGCGCCTTGCTGGCGTAGAGCGCGGCGTCGGCGTGGCGCAGCAGCACTTCGGCCTCCACGTCGTCCGCGGGATACAGGGTGAGCCCCAGGCTCATGCCCACCTTGGCCAGCACGCCGTCGCCGAGATCGAACGGGGTTTCGACCGCGGCGTGGATGCGGTCGAGCACGATGGGCAGATCGGCCGCCTGCGCCACGCCTTCGAGCACCAGCACGAATTCGTCGCCGCCCAGCCGCGCCACCAGATCGGTCTCGCGCACCGCCGCGCGCAGGCGCTCGCCCAACTGCCGCAGCAATTGGTCGCCGGCGGCATGGCCGTGGGTGTCGTTGACCGGCTTGAAGTCGTCCAGATCCATCACCCCGACAGCCAGCAGCGTTTTGTGGCGGCGCGCCCGCGCCATGGCCAGCGGCAGGTGATGTTCGAGGGCAAGGCGGTTGGGCAGGCCGGTGAGCGCATCGTGGCGGGCCAGGTGGCGTTGCTGCGCCTGCTCGGTTTCCAGTTCGGCCTTGAGGTCGATTTCGCCCAAAGCGCGTTCGATCAGGCCGGCCACTCGGCGCAGCAGGGCGTGCAGGCCGTCGTCCAGATCGTTGCCATTGGGCAGCACCAGCACCAGCACCGCCCAGCGCGTGCCGGCGCGGCGCAGCGGCAGCGCCAGCGCCAGCGGCTGCCACTCCGGTAGCGAAAAGTCCGCCCAGGGCTGGAGCAGCGGCGTCCCCGTGCGGTTGTCCTGCGCTTCCTGGCCGGAGCGCCAGGCGCGGGCGAGGGCATGCGCGGCCTCGTCGCTGACCCGCAGCGGCGGCTGGGCCGCGAGAATCTCGGCGCCATTGCCGCCTGCAGCCAGGGGATGGACGATTTCATGCGCATCCGGCTGAGCCACCCAGACCGCAGCGAACAGGCCGGTTTCCAGCAGGCGGGTGCAGGCGTTTTCCAGCACTTCCTGGGCATTGCGCGCGCTGATCAGAATGTCGATCTGCGCCAGCACCGAGCGCACCAGTTCCTGCTGGCGCGCGGTGCCCGCGCGCGCGTTGTGCTCGGCGGCTGCGAGGTCAAGGCGGTCCAGGCCGCGCCCCAGGCTGCGGGCGAGTTCTTCCAGCAGGTCGCGCTGCTCGCGCGCGATACGTCCGCGCGTGCTGCGGTAGATGCTGAACACCGCATCTGGCCGCCCATTGCGCAGCACCGGTAGGGCGGCCATGGTGCGCAGGCCGAATTGCCGCATGCGGTCGGCCCAGGGGATGAGCAGGCGATCAGATTTGCTGTCTTGGATAAAGATCGGTTTGGCCTCGCGCCAGACTACGCCGAAGGGCCCGTGGCCACCGACTTGGTCGGGGAGGGACGAGAGCTGCAGTCCGTCCAGATAGCCGGTCAGGCCTTTTGCGGCGAGAATCTGCGCCTGCCCGCTGGCGTCCGGGCGGCCCACCCAAGCGAGTTTCATGCCGCCGGTCTGCACGCTGATCTCGCAGATGGACTGCAGCAGCATGGCCTCGTCCGTGGCTTCGGCCACCACCTTGTTGGTCTGCGCCAGCGCCGCGTTGATCTGCGCCAGACGCCGCTGGTGTTCTACCGTGCGTGAAATGAGCACTCCGGCGATGAGTTGCAGCGCCAGCAGCATGGCCCAGGCCAGCAGCGTCGGCCAGGTCTGCCGCCACCACAATGCGGTGAGCACCGAGGCCGGCAGGCTGGTGAACGCCACCACGCCATGCGCGCCTAGACGTTGCCAGGCGCCAATGGTTTCAGCCCCGCCGACCGATTGCGCCGGGCCTGTGAAAATCCCGTGCATGCGCTCGGGGTGCGCCGTGATTTCTCGTGCGAGCACCCCGCGTGCCGGAGACGCAGACAGCGCGGGGCGGGTGTGCGCCAGAGGCGCGGGCAGGCGAGCGAGCAGATAGCCGTCGCTGCGCAGCAGGCCGATTGCGGGCACCCAGCGACCTTTGTCGTCGAATGTGGAGAGGGTGTGTTGCAGATCCCGCAACGCCTGTTGCAGCGCGACGTTGAAAATCAGCACCACGTTCTGTTGCGACGCGCCCGTCACCAGGGCGCAGCGGGCTGGGGTGATGGTCTGCGCCGGATTCAGTGGATCGGGCTGCGCCAGGCCGATCTGAATCTGTCCCGGATGCTCCAGCGCGTCGTGAAATCCCGGGCGGGAAGAAAAATCGGGCCGCGGCGAAATCGGCCGGGTGGGCTGGGTTTCCACCGCGATCAGGGAGCCGTTGGCCGCCACCAGCGAAGTGCCGTCGATGAAGGGCATCAGGCTGTCCATGTCGCGCATCCACGGCTTGGGGTTTTGCAGCAGATCCGGGTTGCGCTGCAGTTGCCGCTGCGCCAGGGTGCAGGTGGACTGGAGCTGGTCGTATCGCTGGTTCATCGCGTCCGCCCAGAACGCTGCCTCGCTTTGCAGAACTTGTTCGATGGCGAGGCGGTTGCGCTCCCAGCTGAACCCCAGAATGGCGGCAATCGCCAGGGCCACCATGGCGTTGGCGATGAGCGCCAGGACCAGGACGCGGCGGCGGTCGGCTTGAAATCGGGCGTTGTGAGACATACGAGGAAGGATGCAGGGAACGCTCGGAATTACAACAGCTTGCGTGAGGAACCGAAGGTCTTTTGTCCCCAAGTGTTGGCTCGATGTGGAAAAACTGACGAATCGCAGCGCGGAGGGATGCCGACGGGATCAGATATAAGCCAGCCGCACCGCCCCCCAATGGCGCCCGCCCACGCGCACCGGGCGCGACAACTCCTGCATGATCTCGCCGGTATCCCGCGCATAGACCTGCAGCAGATACGGGTTGGCGTTTTGCGCCGCGGCCAGGCCCACTGGATCGTTGAACAGGCGCATCGAGCGGTTGCCCACCAGATCGGTGGCGTAGTCGCCGCTCAACGGGCGGTCGAACACGCTGTTGTGCGCGGCGGCATAGCCGTTGCGATCCACCAGCAGCACGAAGCGGTACTGCGCGCTGCGGGCCAGCCAGGCGTCTTCGATGGGCTGGATGCGGCTTTTGATGAACTCGGTGAAGCGGGTGCGGAATTTCTGCGGATTGGTTTCCGCGACCGGCTCGTACTGTTCGTCGAACAGCGCCTGCTCGGTGAGCGCGCCGCTGGCCAGCGCCTGCATGAGCGCGGCTTCAATTTCCTTGCAGGCGGCGTCCAGATCGCGCATCACCTGGCTGGTCTTGGAGGCGGTGACAAACTGCGTGGCGGCCTCGAACAGGCTCTGGCTGGCGTTGAGCGACTGCTGCACCTCGTCGGCAATGCGCTCGGTGGTGGCGATGGTCTGGTTGGCGTTGTCCTGCACGGTGCTGGAGAGCGCGGCAAACTGGCCGTTGATGGCGCGCACCAGTTCGACTTCCTGCCCGAGTTGGGCAGAGACCGTGTTCACCCCGGTGTGCATGGCGTCAATGCTGCGGGCGATGTCCTGAAAATTACCCGACATCGCTGTGGCCAGCGCCTTGCCGCTGTCCATCCGGGTGGCGAACTGCGTGGTGGACTGCGTGACCACCTGCAGGCTGCGGCTGACTTCAGCGGCGAAGGTGGCGATGCTCTCCACCGATTTTTGCGTGTTCATCGCCAGCTTGCGGATTTCATCGGCCACCACGGCAAAGCCGCGCCCGGCCTCGCCCACGCGGGCGGCTTCGATGTTGGCGTTGAGCGCCAGCAGGCTGGTTTTTTGCGCTATGTCCTTGATGACCTGCGTCACTGCGGTGACCTGTGCGAAGCTCTTGCCCAGGTTCTGGATTTCGCTGTGGTTGTTGCCGGTGGCCTGCGCGAGTTGCTCGAATACGGCGCGCGCCTCATTGGCCTCGCGCGCGCCCCGGGTGCTCAGCAGGTTGATGCTCTGCGACTCGGCGCGCAGCGCCTCGGTCTGCCCCTGCACGCCCACGATGCCGCGGATAAAGCGCTCCAGGCTCTCGCCCATCGCGCTGATGCGCTCGGTCTGCGCTTTGGCATGGCTTTGCGCGTCTTGCGTGGCGGTGCGCGCCTCGAAGCTGATGCGGGCAATGCCATAGGCCACGCCGGTGGCGTTGTGCGTGGTGGTGTCCACCAGGTGCGTGACCAGGGCGAGAAATTCGTCCAGGCCCGCACCGCAACCTTGCGGCGCCGTTTGCCGCAAATCCACCGGGCGCTGGGCGAGCAACTGCTGCAGAAATTCCGCCGGGGAGGTGCTGCTGTGTTCTTCTGGCGACGTGTTTGGCGTGGTATTCATCGGTCGATCCGCTTGAATGAAAAACGGGCGCGTTCAGGCGTGCGCGGCGATTGCCTTGCGGATGGTCTGCGCCAGCTCGTCGGCGACGAACTTCGCCACATAGGCATCGGCGCCCACGCTGCGGGCGTGGTCTTCATTGGCCGATCCCGACAGCGAAGAGTGGATGACCACCGGAATGTTCTTGAAGCGTTCGTCCTGCTTGATGTGGCGGGTGAGGGTGAAGCCGTCCATCTCGGGCATTTCCAGATCGGTCAGCACGAGTTGCACCTTGTCTTCAACGCGCTTGCCTTCGGCGCGCGCCTCGTTGGCGATGGCTTGCAGACGGTCCCAGGCCTCCTTGCCGGTCTTGGTGCTGATGAACGGCGCGTGCAGCGCCCGCAAGGCCTTCTCGATCTGCGTGCGGGCGACGAAGGAGTCGTCCGCGGTGAGGATGACGGCGCCGGGCTTGAGCCCCAGCGCCGGGCCCATATTGTGGGTGTCCTTCACCTCATGCACGCGCGAGGGCAGGACGTCGCGCAGCACCTTTTCCACGTCGAGCACCAGCGCCAGCCGGGTGGTCTGATCGTCTTCCAGCCGGGCGATGCTGGTGACCATTCCGCCCACCGCATTGGCCTCGGCGGACAGCACCTTGCTCCACTCCAGCCGCACGATTTCTTCCACTTCCTCCACCGCGAAGCCCTGCACCGAGCGCTCGTATTCGGTGACGACCAGAATGTTCAGCCCGGACTTGGGCACGCAGCCGACCACGGCCGGCAGGTCGATGACCGGGATGATCTGCCCGCGGATATTGGCCACGCCCAGCACATGCCTGGGCGCGCCGGGCATCACGGTGACCTGCGGCATCACCAGCGCCTCGCGCACTTTGAACACATTGATGCCGAACAGCTCGCGCCGCGACGATTGCGGCTCTTCGCCAAGGCGAAACAGCAGCAGCTCGAATTTGTTGGTGCCGGCGAGGTTGGAGCGTTCGTCGACTTCTTGCAAAACGTTGGAGTTCATGGTGGGTGTCCTGTGGGCGGAATGGGGCAATCAGGGAATCTGGCGCATCAGCGCTTCGAGCCGTTGGGTGATGGTGTCGCTCAGGGTTTCGAGCCGGGCGGCCAGCTCGGTGGTGCGCGCGGTGTTGTCGGTGCGGATGGCCTCGACCAGCGCCTGTCCGGTGCGGTGCACGTCCTGGTGGACCGAATCGACGCCAGCAAAGCCCGCGTCGCTGCCGAAGTAGCCCGCTCCCGCGCCGAAGTACCACTTGCCGAAGAAGCAGCCGTGGAAGTTGGACACGTCCATATCGATCTTCTCCTGCTTTTGCGCGGCGGTGAGCAACTGGCCGATCCACTGGTAGTGCATCGCCAGCGAGACCCGCAGGGTGACCGCGGTGTCGGGCGACTTCGACACCGCGGTGACGCCCGTCTTGAGCTGTTCGCGCGCGGTGCGGATGAGGGTCATCATGGCCTCGAAGCGTTGCACCAGCACCTGCATCAGCGCGGCGGCTTGTTCAGCATCCAGGCGCTGGCGGTCGGCGTCGCTGACCAGTTGGCGCATCAGCCCGGTCTGTTCCACCGTGACGGTGCGCACCTGGGCCAGCATGGACTTGACCTCGCCCAGCGTTTCTCCGGTGTTGGTGACCAGGGCGCCGACGCGCTGCACCCGCTGCACCGAGCGCGCCATATCCACCCCGACGTCGGACGACTGGTCGCGCAGGCTGTGGGTGAGGTCTTCGATTTCGTGGGTGATCCGCGCGGTCTTGCGGGCGAGGTTGCGCACTTCGTCGGCCACCACGGCAAAGCCGCGGCCATGCTCGCCGGCGCGTGCGGCCTCGATGGCGGCGTTGAGGGCGAGCAGATTGGTCTGCGAGGCGATTTCGCTGATGCCCGCAGTGAGCGCCTCAACCGATCGCACCGCATCCACAAACCCGGTGAGCTTGGCCTCGGTGTTGGCGATGAAGCGCGACACGTCGGCCACTTCGTCGAGCGTCGTGGTGATGGCCTTGCCGCTGCGCTCGACGGATTCGGTGGTGGCGTCCACCCGGCTGCGCAGATCGTCGAGCTGGGCCTGTGCGGTGTGGGTATGCAGCGCGGCGCTTTGCAGCCGTGCGGCCATGTCGCCCACCCGCTGCGACAGGCCGTGGATGTCGTGATCGAAGCCCGCAGTGCGGCTTTCGGCGAACGCCAGCGACTGGGTGGTGGTGCGCAGTGCATCCACGCCGTGCAGCAACATCTGCCGCACGCCGCCGAGCTTCTGCGCCCAATCGTCGGCGTCGATCAGGTCGATGTCGCGCAGCGCGCTATCGCCACGGCCGCTGAGCAGGTCGAGCACGGCTTGCAGCACGCGCTCGCGGTCCTCGCGCACGCGCTCCAGCAGTCCGCCTGCAGGGACTTGCGTTGCTGCGTTGATCGACGTTTGCTTTTTCTCACGGCCACCCTCCCCACCCCAACCCTCCCCACTCTGTGGAGAGGGAATCTGCTTGTCTCCTCCTCCGCGCAGCGGGGGAGGTTGGGAGGGGGAGGAAGGGGCCCCCACGCGCGCGTTCGCTCGCTGCCCCTCACCCCAACCCTCTCCCAGGGGGAGAGGGGGTTTGTCTCCTCCTCCGCGCAGCGGGGGAGGTTGGGAGGGGGAGGAAGGGGCCCCCACGCGCGCATTCGCTCGCTGCCCCTCACCCCAACCCTCTCCCAGGGGGAGAGGGGGTTTGTCTCCTCCTCCACGCAGTGGGGGAGGTTGGGAGGGGGAGGATGCGTCCGCATCCGCAAGGGCTGCCATGTCGAGGCTGTGGGGTTCCACTGACTGTCTCCGGTTGTCGGGTCGGGCTTCAGCCCGCCTTGCTGTGGCTCTCGATGGCTTCGCTCAGCGCCTGCAGACGGCCGATGATCAGGTCTTCCTGATCGCTGAGCGAGCTGGACAGGCGCGCCACCTGGTCGCGCTGGCCGCTGTGCACGGCTTCGAGCAGTTGCTTCGCGGTGGCGTGAATCTGCGCATGCGGCGCCTCCAGCGCGCGGAAGGCGGAGAGGCCGCCAAACGTCGCCAGGCCCTGGCTGTCGTACCACTTGCCCAGACGGCAGTTGTGGTGATCGGTCACCTCGGCGGGCAGCTTGGCCTGCTTGTCCTTGGTGGCCTCGAGCAGGATGTGATTGACAAAATCTTTGTGATCTTCCTGCGCCGACTGCAACATCATGCGGGTGGCATTGGCCTGCATATTGCCGACCTGGTTGTTCATGCGCACCACGACCGACTGCACCAGATCGAGCTCCTTGCCCGAGCTGGCGCTGGTGGCGGCGATGTCGTGCGCCTGCTGGCCGATGGCGGTGGTATTGGCTTCGACCTCGGCGGTGGCGGCCTGCACCCGGCGGGCGAGGTTGCGCACCTCGTCGGCCACCACGGCGAAGCCGCGGCCATGCTCGCCGGCGCGCGCCGCCTCGATGGCGGCGTTGAGCGCGAGCAGATTGGTCTGGTAAGAGATTTCGCGGATGTTGCGCACGATGGCGCTGATGGCGTTGACCTGCTCCTGCAGTTGCGCCACCGCCGTGCCGTTGCCGGTAATGGCCCGGCCGACGTTGCGAATGGCGGTATCCACCGAGGTCATGGACTGGCCGATGTCGCCGGCCGCGCTGTTGAGGGTGCTGACCACTTCCTTGAGCCGGTCGCTCACGGCGCTGACCTCTTTCATGTGCGAGACATCACGCCAGCTGGCGTGAAACGCGATGACCTGCCCGGCGGGGTCGCGCACCGCGACAAAAATAAGCGCGAAGGTGATCTTGCCCACGGGCATTTCCTGCACATGCTTGGCCAGGCTGCCGTCGGCCAGGCGGCGCAGGATGGCGCGGATGCGCTCCGGGTCTTTGTGGAACTGGTGGATGGAGTGGTGCAGGGCGTTGCGCACGTCGGCGCCACTCTGGGTGGCGTTGAGGGCGCCGTTGAGGGTGGCGTGAAACCGCTCCATGGTCTCGCGTGCGGTGCGGTTCATGAAGAACACGGGGTTTTCCATGGCGGCGTCGGCCTCGGCCAGCATTTCCAGAGTGTCGAGCGGCTCTAAGGCTTGTTGCAGATAGTGGAGGGCGGTGGCGTCCATGATGCGTTGGGTGCGTGGGTTTGAGTGGGTTTGACGAGTGGGCCGGATGCGATCGACGGCTTACTCGATGGCGGAGCCGACCTTGAGGGCATCGAACCAGTCGATGAAGCGCTTGACGTTCTTGCCGGTGTAAATGGCGCCGTGCTGCGGGGCGAGGAAGTCGATGTCCATCTTGGACACGCGCTCGCACCAGTTGCGCTTGGCCGCCATCGACGGCATCCAGCGCTTGTGGAAATACTCTGCGGACTTGATGTGCTCGTCGAATGCGGCGGGCGATTCGATGTCGCGGCGATCGACGAAGGGCGCATGGCCCGCAGGCAGCAGCGCCGCGCCCACGTCGCCGCAGAACAGCACTTTGGCGAAGGCGTCATAGACGTGGAAATTCGCCGAGGAATGCAGGTAATGCGCGGGAACGAACTGCAGCCGAGTGGAGCCCAGAGTCATTTCGCCGCCTTCATCGGGAATGTCGCGCAGATCGGCGTCGAGCGCGCCGTAATGGCGGATGAAACCGTTCCAGAGCTTGGGCACATACCAGGCGATGGTGGGGCTGCAGGCGTTCCACAGTGGCAGGCTGGAGGCGATGTCGGGGTCTTGATGGCTGACGAAGGCGGCTTTGAGCGAGCCGGGCGGGGCCACTTCGACCAGGGCGCTGAACACCTGCGGAAAGATCTCGAATCCGCCCGGATCAAGGAGGAGGGTCTGGTCGTCCACGCTCAGGGCGTAGACGTTGGAGTCGATGACGCGGCGCTCGTCCTGGTCATAAATGATGTTCCAGTGGTGGTTGCCCTGGCTGAAAAATTGCAGAGATTTCATTCGATGATCCTTTCAATTTGTTCCCGGTAGGTGCGCAGCAGGTCTTGCACGCCGGTGACGGAGCGGTCCATTTCCATCGACACCTGGCTCAAGGGTGCGTTGACCGCGCCCTTGAGCGCGGCCTCGATGCGGCCGTTGACCACCACATAGTCGAGTTCGGCGATCACCGCCTGGAAGCGGTCGAGCGCGATGTTGAGCGCCAGGCCTGCGCGGCGGCTGCTTGCGGCGTGGCGGTCGTGCATGTCGGCGTGCTGGCGCAAGCGTTCGGCCATCGAGGGGCAATGCGTGGTGGCGGCGTTGTGGATATTGCGCAGGCTCTCCATCTGCTGCACGTCGCGCAGGGTCTCCATGAAGTGCAGCATCAGCGGGTTGATGAGCTTTTGCACCTGCTCGGCGGCGATCTGCATGGCTTGCGCACCTTCGCGGAAGGCCTGGGCCACCACGCCATAGCCGGCGAGGTCTTTGCCGTGGCGCTTGACCAGCACCTGGGCGTTGAGCGCCTTGCGGTCGATTTCGCGCAGGCGTTTTTTCAGCGCGCCCTGAAAGGCGTAGGTGGCGTCGGCCACGGCGATGAAGTCGCGGCGCAGAGTTTCAAGGGAGTGGTCGTCCATGATGGGTCAGTGGTCAGCTCTTGCGTTGCACCCGGGCCAGCGCGGCGCCGTCGAGAATGAGCACCACCTCGCCGTTGCCCGAGATGGTGGCTCCCTGGTAGAGGGTGTCGTTGGTGGAGATGTCCAGCGGCTTGACCACCGAGTCTTCGGTGCCCATGGCCTCGGAGACCACCAGCAGCCCCTGCTCGATGAGAATGCCTTCGCTTTGTTCTTTTTCCAGCTCGATCGGGCGGTCTTGCAGCAGTTGGCCGAGGTCGATGTAGGGCACCACGCGGTTGCCGTCGACTTGCACCATCAGTCGGCCAGAAATGGAGTGCACCTGTTCGGGGTCGATGGCCAGCAGGTTTTCAATCGCGGCCACGGGCAGGGCGTAGGTTTCGCGCCGCAGGCGGAAATACAGCACCGGCAGCACGGCCATAGTCAGCGGCAATTCCAGTGTGAGGGTGCTGCCCTTGCCCAGAGTCGTGTCGATGTCGATGCGCCCGCGCAGCGCGGTGACGGTGGAGCGCACCACGTCCATGCCCACGCCGCGCCCAGACAGTTCGCTGACCTGCTCTTTGGTGGAGAAGCCGGGCAGGAAGATGAGTTCGAGCATCTCGCGCTCGGACAGCCGCGCGGCCTCCTGCGCGGTGATGACGCCTTTGGAAATGGCGTGCTGCATGATTTTTTGCGCATTCATGCCGCGGCCATCGTCGCCCACCAGAATCTGCACCTTGTCGCCCAGATGATGCGCGGCCACGCGCAGCACGGCTTCTTCGGGTTTGCCGGCCTTGCTCCGCACATCGGGTTCTTCGATGCCGTGGTCGAGAGCGTTGCGCACCAGATGGATGAGCGGGCCGGAGAGCGCATCGACCACGGTCTTGTCGATTTCCACATCCTCGCCTTCGAGGTCGAGGCGCACTTTCTTGCCCAGGCTGCGCGAGGCGTCGCGTACCACGCGCGGCAGGCTCTGAAACAGGCGCTTGCAGGGCTGCATGCGCAGGCGCATCACGGTGTTCTGCAGATCGTTGACCGCCAGATCGGTTTCGCGCGCCAGCCGGGCCAGGGTTTCGTCTTCCTGCGCCAGACGGCCCACGGCGGCGCTGAGCCGGTTGCGCAGCAGCACTAGCTCCCCGACCTGATTCATCGCCTGGTCGAGCCGGGTGGAATCGACGCGGATGGAGGTTTCTTCGGCGGCGCTGCCATTGGCCGAGCGTGCGGGCGGTGCGGCGGGCTCGGCTTTTTGGGCGGCTTTTTGCACAACTTCGGGCGCTGGTGCGCTGGCCTGGCCCGGGGCGTGGCCAGCGCCGTGAATCTGGTCGAGCACACGCTCGAACTCGTCCTGGGTGATCTCGTCTGCGGTGCGGCTGGCCGGCGCGGCAACGGCGACCGCAGGTGCGGCGCCCGGCGCCTGGCCTGTGCCATACAGGCTGTCGAGCACGCGCTCGAATTCGTCTTGTGTGATGCTGTCGGCGGCACTGGCTGGGCTTGGCTTGGCGGTGGTGCGACGTTCGGCGTACAGACCGTGCCCGCCGCTCTCCTGCGGCTCTTGCGAGACCCACAGGCCTGCGTTGCCGGATGGCGGGGGCGGCGCGCTGGGGGCGGGGGCGGCGGCCTGCACGGGCGCCGGTTTGGGCGCGTCGCCGCGGGCGTAGGCCTGGATGTCACGCCCGAGATCGGCCGGGCCGGGGGGCGGGTTTTCGCCGCGCCCCATGTCGTCGAGCATGGCGGTGATGACATCGGTGGCGCGCAGGATGGCGTCGATCATCGGCGCGGTGGCGCGCAGCTTGCTCGCGCGCATCTTGTCGAACAGGTCTTCGAGGTGGTGGCACCAGTCCACCATGTTCTGGGCTTCGAGAAACCCGGCGCCGCCCTTGAGGGTGTGAAAGGCGCGGAAGATGGCGCTGAGCACGTCTGGGTTGTCGGGCTGGGATTCCAGTTGCAGCAACTGGTCTTGGGCCTGGCTCAGCAGCTCGCGCGATTCGGCGAGGAATTCCAGCAGGATGTCGTTATCCATGATTGTGGGGCGGAAGGGTCACGCGCGCTCAGATGCCGAGGTCGCGCAGCAGGGCGTCCACGTCATCCTGGGCAAAGGCGGGGCCTGCGTAGGCGGGAACCCCGTTGAGCGGTGCATCGTCGGCGGGTTTGGCGGGGGCGGCATGCGGCGCGGCTTCGAGCTGCGGGCCGAGCTGCTCGGCTGCGGCGCGAATGCGCTGCTCCACCGCTTGCAGCAGATGAATGGTTTTTTTCAGGCGCTGCCCGGCCAGATCCTGCCCTTGCTGGCTGGCGAGAATGGTGTGGAACTGCTGCTCGATGCGCTCGAGCTGGGCGTCAATGAAGCCGCCCTGCGTGGCGCGGATCGCGGCAATTTCGGCAAAGCCGTTTTCCACCGCTTCGAGCGTGGCCATGGCCTGGGTTTCGGTCAGGCGCAGCGCTTCTTCAAGGGGATGACTGGCTTCGGGCAGGTCGCTGGAAGCCGCCATGATGCGGCGCACGCCTTCGTGCAGCAGGGCGTCGGCCTCGGTGAGCTTGTGCAGCGCAAGGGTGGAGGCCCCCACGCTCGCTGACGCGCGCTGCCCCCCGAGGGGACTGCCCCCGTCTTGGGACGGCCCTGCGACGGGTGCGGTGTTTTCAGTGCTCATTGCGTCGCTCCCGCCGCTCCCGCCGCGGCATTCAGCCGCGCCATGATGGCATCGAGCTTTTCTTTCAGCGTCTGCGCGGTGAAGGGCTTGACGATGTAGCCGTTCACCCCGGCCTGCGCTGCGGCGATGATGTTTTCTTTTTTGGCTTCGGCGGTGACCATCAGCACGGGCAGGCTGCGGATGGCGGGGTTGTCGCTGGCGCGGATGAGTTTGAGCAGGTCGATGCCCTGCATCACCGGCATGTTCCAGTCGGTGACGACGAACTCGATGCCGCCGGCCTGAAGCCGGCGCCAGGCTTCTTCGCCGTTTTCCGCTTCGTCGATATTGCCGGTCACATAGCCGGTCTGCATCAGCAGGCCGCGCACGATGCGGCGCATGGTGGGAAAGTCGTCAACAACCAGAAATTTCAAGGTGGGCCTCGCGATGGTTCGTCTTGCGATTGAAGTAACGGCACGGCGCGGGCAAACTTGAATCGCGCAGAGGCGACCTGCGGCTGAAATGTTGTGTGTTTGGTTCAGATCAATGGTGTTAAAGCTTTCGCTTGCACCGGATTGGCTTGGCTCAATAGCATGTCGCCCATGTATGAAAATTTGAATATCTCGCCGGACGCGAACGACCCGCCTGAGCAACAGGCGGCTCTGCGCGCCCTGCTGCGGGCGGTGCAGCCGGATTTGCAGGCCGTGGTGGAGGGATTCATCACGCGGTTCTACGACGAACTTTTGAGCCAGCCACGGTTTTCCCGGGTGCTCGGCCTGCTGTCGGAACAGGAATTTGCGCAACTCCGCAAAAGCCAGGAGCGCCACCTGCGCGGCTTGTTTGCAGGCCGCAGCGAGGCTTCGGTGCGCGTGGCGCGGCATGTGGGCCGGGCGCATGCGCTGATCGGCATCGAGGCATCCTGGCTGGTCGAGTCATATGGGCTTTACACCCGCCTGTTGATGACCCACTTTTCCGGCTGGGTCAATTCAGCCGAGAGGGCGAATCTGCTGAGCTACTTCGTCGCCCGCCTGCAAGAGGAACTGCAATGGCAGATCGAGGGGCATGAAGACATCGGCACCCAGCTTGACGGCGCGCTGGCGCGCATCGACGCGGCCATCCTGACCTCGCATACACTCAGCGACCTGCTGCGCTCGGTGCTCGGCGCGCTGGAAAACATCGAGGGCGTGGTCGCCGGCACGCTGGGCAGGCCAGATGCCCAGGGCGTGCTGCAGTTCGAGCACGCGTTCGGCAGCCGCTTC
>JAQTVS010000292.1 GCA_028706735.1 Thiomonas sp. | reverse complement strand
CCCGCGTGCGGTAGGCGCCGCTGTAGGGGTAGGCGCTGAAATTCTGCGTCGTGTTGGTGGTGCTTTGTTGAGAGAGATTCAGGTGCGACTTCCAGGCGGCAGCCAGCTGGTTGTCACTGAACAGTTGATAGAGTTCCTGCGTCGTGCTGCTCAGATTGGTGTCGGTCGGGCTGGCATAGGCGCCATCGCTGTCATAACTGGCGCGGCCCTGGCTGCGGAACGCGCGCAAGCCGAGAGACTGTCCCGGCGCGAGCGTCTGCACGATGGAGCCATTCACCGTGGTGTTGCGATAGCCGTTGGCATTCGGGTTGACGTTGGTCTGCTGCGCCGGATTGATGGCGCTGATGCCCTGCGTGGTGTAGCGGCTGACCCCTGCCTGCAAGGCCGTGTTGCCGACCTGTCCGCTGGCGTTGGCCGACACGGTGGCCGTGTTGCGGCTGCCCGCGCTGACGGACACCGAAGCCTGCGGCGTTTTGCTGCCTTCTCGCGTGGTGATGAGCACCACCCCGCCAATCGCGCCCGAGCCGTAGATGGCCGACACATTGCCGCGGATGATTTCAATGCGCTGGATCTGATCGGTCGTGAAGTTGTTGAGGTAAGACGTGCCGGTGGCGTCCTGCGCGTTCATCGGCACGCCGTCGAGCAGCACCAGCACATCGGGACCGCCAAAACCGCGCAGGAAGACATTGCCCGACTGGCCCGGCCCGCCGTTGCTCGTGACCTGCACGCCGGCGACCTGCTGCAGCAGGGTGGTGAGGTTTTGCGCACCGCTTTGCTCAATCTGCTCGCGCGTGATGACGCTCACGCTGGGCAAGGCGTTTGAGAGCGGCTGCGGGTAGCCCGTGGCCGACACCACCACCGGCGGCAGCGTGGTGGCGTCCGCCGGGGCGGTCTGCGCCTGCGCGTTCAGCCCGACCAGACTAATGGCTGCGGCCAGCGCGGTGCGCAAAAAGATCGGTTGAGATGAGTGGACGACACGAGGCCCAGACGAGGCTGGAGCAACGCCGTTTGAAGGGAACTGCTGAGACATGACTGATGAATTTCCGGATGAATGAGCGCTGCCGTGTTCCCCCGCACGGCTGGCGCGGCTGAAGCGCGCCACGGCAGAGCCCAGAGCGCATCTCAACCTTCGCATGGGCTGCGCTTCGCACACCCGGCTGGCCTTGATGCGCCCCTTCGCCCCGAAGCTGCGCGTCTTCTCGTCGTTGGCCGGTATCCGGGCTGGCGACGCGATCCGAACCTCCTTCCCAAACCCGTCGATTCAGTGGAGAGCGTGTCCGAACGGAAGGCATGCGCCTTCGGTCGCTGACCGTTGCGGGGGCAGCACAGGCTGGAGCGTCCGCCGTGGGCATGGCTCTTCCTGTTTCCCGTTTAACTGCGCGGCAGGAACTGCCGCGCGAGCACCAACGCCCGCTATGTTAGCGGCCCGACTTCAGCGGTTTGCCGCTGCGCTGAATGCGCTAGAACAGACTCTAGAATGGCGCCATGGATGAACGACCGCTCTCCCCCGCCATTGCCCAGTTGCGCGAGCGCGTCGAACGCCTGTTGCTGCGCCACGCCGAATTGCTGCGCACCAACGCCCTGCTCACCGAGCGTCTGCAAGGCATCGAAGCCGAACGCGACCAAATGCGCCAGCGCCTGCAAGACGCCACGCAACGCATCGACAAGCTGCTGCAGCGACTGGACCAGACCCCCTCGATTCCGGGCTCGCCCGACACCCAAGCATGAGCACGACCACCCTGGATGTGAACATCATGGGCCAGATCTACACCCTGGCCTGTCCCGCTGAGGAGCAGGCCGCGCTGCGGGCCGCTGTGCGCGAGGTGGACACTGAAATGTGCGCCATCCGCGACATGGGCAAGGTGCGCGCCCGCGAGCGCATTGCCGTGCTGGCCGCGCTCAATCTGGCGCACAGCCTGATCGAAGCGCGCCAGACCGCAAGCGCAACGCACCCGTCTGCTGGTGGAGCGCAAACCACGCTCGCGCTTGATCAGGACGATGCCCAAGTCCTGAACCAACTCACCCGCCAGCTCGATGAAGCCCTGGGCGCCGAGGGAAAATTGCTCTGAACTCCCCCCGATCGGCCAGTGCCGCCCTACAATGCAAAGCGTCTGTCGGGCTTGGCTGGGTCGGCATTTCCTGAACCGATAAATTTGTGCCTCGGGCTTGGAAATTCTGTGTGTGCGCGTGACGTCTCGCGCAGACGTCCCCAAAGCGCAGTGACCTTGCCCACCTGTCCCACTAGGGTTCAGGGATCAACGCTCAGCCGGGTTCCGGCAGACACCTCTTCCGCATGACCTCCCCTTTGCTTCGCCCTGCCCTGTGCGTTCTCGACACGCAGGTTCTGCTCGACTGGGTGCTGTTCGACGATCCGCGCATCCGCCCCTGGGCGCAGGCCATCCAGAGCCAGAAGGCTCGCTGGATCTACACCGCCGCCATGCAGGCCGAAGCGCTGCGGGTCGTGCACTATCCGGCGCTGGTCAAACGCCATGACCCCGCGCTGTCCACGCAGAACGTGATCGCGTGCTTTGCGCGCTGGGGACAGCGCTGTGCCACACCGCCAGCACAGCGGCGCCTGGTGTGCACCGACCCGGACGACCAGATGTTTCTTGACCTCGCCCTGGCGCAGCATGCACCAAGCCTGTTGAGCCGCGACCGCGCCGTGTTGCAACTGGCGCGGCAAGCCAGTGCGCTCGGCCTGCACATCAGCCCGCCCGAAGACGCGCCGACGCCAGGCTAAAACCACGGTCAGGACGCGGACTGCCCCAAAGCCAGCAGACGGTTTTTTCGGCGCAGCGACCACCAGATCATGCCGCTGCCCAGAAGAATGAGCGGGATCGACAGCAACTGCCCCATGGTGAGGTGCAACCAGAGATAGCCGAGAAAAGCATCGGGCTGCCTGAAAAACTCGGCGGTGAAACGCGCCAGCCCATAGCCAAGCGCAAAGCAACCTGCAATGAACCCGCGCGGCCGCTCCTTGCGCGACAGCCACCACAGCACCGCAAACAGCACAATGCCTTCGAGGAACATCTCGTACAACTCAGAGGGAAAGCGCGGCGCCATGCTGCCGGACTCGGGATAGATCATTGCGCCGGGCCACCACGCGGGAGCCGCCCGGCCCCACAGCTCGCCATTGATGAAGTTGCCGATGCGGCCGAACGCCAGCCCGGGCGGAATGAGCGGAGCGACAAAGTCCATGATCTGCAGCCACGAATAGCGCCGGGTGCGCGCAAACCAGTAGGCCGCCACCATCACGCCGAGCAGCCCGCCGTGGAAGGACATGCCGCCGTCCCACACCGCGACGATCTGCGCCGGGTGAGAGAAGTAGTAATCCGGCTGATAGAACAGCACGTAGCCGGTGCGTCCGCCCAGAATCACGCCCAACACGCCGGCAAACAGCAGGTCTTCGATGTCGCGCGAAGTCCAGCCCTGGCGCGCGTAAGGCTGGTCTTTGAGGCGCTTTTGCGCCAGCAGCCAAAACGTGATGAAGCCCAGCAGGTACATGATGCCGTACCAATGCACCTTGATCGGGCCAAGTTGCAGGGCGATGGGATTGAAGTCGGGGTGAACTAGCATGGGCGTGAAGTGTACGGGGTCGGCTTGAGCATTCCTTTCAAGCGGCGCGCGGGCAAGCCAATATTTACCTTTGGATACCACTGCACCGCATCGACACAGCACCAGCGGCATCATGCCGGGCGACAATGGCCTTCCGTCGATCTGATCTCACTGCCTTGCCATGACCCAGAAACTGCGTTCTGAAAACATCACCGTGGGCGCATCGCGTGCGCCCAATCGCTCCATGTTCTATGCCATGGGCTACAAGAAATCGGACTTCAGCAATCCGATGATCGGCATCGCCAACGCGCACTCCACCATCACCCCGTGCAATTCGGGCCTGCAGCGCCTGGCCGACGCCGCCATCGAGGGCGTGCGCGCCGCTGGCGGCAACCCGCAGATGTTCGGCACCCCCACCATCGCCGACGGCATGTCCATGGGCACCGAAGGCATGAAGTATTCGCTGGTGTCGCGCGAGGTCATTGCCGACTGCGTGGAAACCTGCGTGCAGGGCCAGTGGATGGACGGCGTGGTCACCGTGGGCGGCTGCGACAA
>JAQTVS010000291.1 GCA_028706735.1 Thiomonas sp. | reverse complement strand
ACATCTACGCCGACCAGATCGAGTGGATGCACCGCCACCTGAACCAGCGCGACAGCATCATCCTGTCGCTGCATCCGCACAACGACCGCGGCTGCGCCGTGGCCGCCGCCGAACTGGGGGTGATGGCAGGCGCAGACCGGGTGGAAGGCTGCCTGTTCGGCAACGGCGAGCGCACCGGCAACGTCGATCTTGTCACTCTGGCGCTCAACCTCTACTCGCAGGGCGTGCATCCGGGGCTGGATTTCTCGAACATCAACGCCGTCGCACGCACGGTGGAGGAATGCACCCAGCTTCCGGTCCACCCCCGTCATCCCTACGCCGGTGACTTGGTGTTCACCGCATTCTCCGGCTCGCACCAGGACGCCATCAAGAAGGGGCTGGCTGCGCAACGTCACGACGCGCTGTGGGAAGTGCCCTATCTGCCAGTCGATCCGGCCGATCTCGGCCGCGCCTACGACTCGGTGATCCGCGTCAACAGCCAGTCCGGCAAGGGCGGCATCGCCTATCTGCTTGAAGCGACCTACGGCCTGGTCATGCCGCGCCGCCTGCAGGTCGAGTTCAGCGGCGTGGTGCAGCAGCACACAGACGCCACAGGCAGCGAAGTCACCGCGCAACAGCTCTGGAAGATGTTCAACGACGAGTATGTTGCAGTCGCGCAGCCGCTGCATCTGCTCTCCTACCACCTCAGCGACCACGGCGACCGCCAGGGCATCCGTCTGGAACTCGATGTCGGCGGCAAGCGCCTGAATCTCACCGGCGAAGGCAACGGCCCGATCGACGCCGCCATCCACGCCCTGCGCCTGCCGCTGGCGGTGCACAGTTATGAAGAGCGCGCGCTCGGCCTCGGCGCTGATGCCAAAGCCTCGGCCGTCGTCGAAATGGCAACCGAGGGCTTGCCCGCCAGTACCTACGGCGTGGGCATGGACGCCAATATCGTCACGGCTTCGGTGCGGGCGCTGATTTCCGGCGCCAACCGCCTGATGCGCCACCAACCTGCAGACGCCATCGAGCAGCAGCTTGATGTGCTGCGCGCGCCTTTGCGCGCCGTCGCCTGAAAAACCAGTCTGCACTGCCGCCTGCAACCGCCCGCAAGGGCGGTTTTTTTCTTGCTGCAGCACACGATGCGGCCGTGGACAGGGTTCTAGAATTCTGGAATTCCGCCTCTCGGCAACATTCCATGCAAAACCGCCAATCCAGCACCAAACTCGCGCCGCGCACCCGTGATGGCTGGCGCGGCTATTGGTACCGCGTGATGTATTACCACGACGCGCGGGACGAAAAGCTGTTCGATCTGGTGCTGATCGGCTTCATTCTGCTGAGCGTGCTGATCACCATCATGGACTCGGTGCAGGATGTGCATGCCCGCGCGCATAGCGTGTTTTACGTGCTGGAGTGGGTATTCACCGTGGCCTTCACGCTGGAATATGTGCTGCGGCTTTCGGTGGTGCAGAACCCTTGGCGCTACGCCCGCAGCTTTTTCGGCGTCATCGACCTGCTGTCCTTCCTGCCAGCCTATCTGGAACTGCTGTTTCTCGGCTCGGGCCACCTGACCGTCATCCGCACCTTCCGTGTGCTGCGCATCTTCCGGATTTTGAAGCTGATGGAGTACACCAGCGCGTCCAACCAGATGCTCGATGCACTGGCGCGGAGCAAGAACAAGATTTTCGTGTTCGTGCTCAGCGTGCTCACCCTGACCACCATTTTCGGCTCGATCATGTATCTGGTCGAAGGGCCGCAAAACGGCTTCACCAGCATTCCGCGCGGCATCTACTGGGCGATCGTCACCATGGCCACGGTGGGTTTCGGCGACATCACACCCAAGACGGCGCTGGGGCAGATCATCACCGCGGGCATCATCATCGTCGGCTACGGCATCATCGCCGTGCCCACGGGCATTTATTCAGCGGAGCTGATCAATTCCTACCGCAACCAGCGCCGAATCGAAGAGCATCGGCAGGCAGAGGCGCTTGATGACACGGTTTGCCCGCGCTGCGGCTTGGTCGGCCATACGGCCGATGCCCGCTATTGCCGCCGCTGCGCAGCCATGCTGCCCTACCTCAATGACCGGACGCATCCGGCAGCAACTTCCCCGGATTCATCAGATTCCTCGGATCAAGCGCCTGCTTGACTGCCCGCATCTGCGCCAGGGCCACGGGATTGCCGTAGCGCGCCAGATCGTCGCGCTTGAGTTGCCCAATGCCATGTTCGGCGGAGAAGGTGCCGCCACAGGCCACTGCCGCATCGTGCACGATGCGGTTGCAGGCGGTTTGATGGGCCGACAGAAATTGTGCGGGGTTCATGCCCAGCGGCGCCTGCACGTTGTAGTGCAGGTTGCCATCGCCCAGGTGGCCGAACACCACCAGCCGTGCGCCCGGAATGGCTTGGAGGATGATCTCGGCAGTGGATTCGACAAAGGCAGCCATGCGCGACATGGGCACGCCGATGTCGTGCTTGATGTTCAGCCCTTCCTGCGCTTGCGCCAGGGGAATGGACTCGCGCAGATGCCATAGTGCGCGGCTTTGCGCCACGCTCTGCGCCACGGCGGCATCGACAATCAGCCCGGCATCCAGCGCCGTTTCCAGCAGCCCTTCCAGACGCGCCCTGCCCTGCTGCTCGCTCTCAGTCTCGCTCGATTCCAGCAGCACGCACCAGGCGCTCGGCAAGTCGAAAGGCAAGGACTGCTGCGGAAAATGCTGCTGCACCAGTTGCAGGCTGTGCGCGCTCATCAACTCGAAGCCGGTCAGGGTGCTGCCGAGCCGCGTCTGCGCCAGATCGAGCAGGGCGATGGCTGCCGCCACGTCCCGCACAGCGACCAGCGCGGTGCTCTGCGCCGCAGCCTGCGGGAACAGCTTGAGCGTTGCCGCGGTGATGATGCCCAGAGTGCCCTCGGCGCCGATATACAGATCGCGCAAGCTGTAGCCGGTGTTGTTCTTGCGCAGGGTGTTGAGGGCGTCGAGCACTTCGCCCTGCGCCGTGACCACCTCCAGCCCGAGGCAGAGATCACGTGCGTTGCCATAGCGCAGCACTGCGGTTCCGCCGGCGTTGGTGGACAGATTGCCGCCGATCGTGCAACTGCCTTCAGCCGCGAGAGACAGCGGAAACAGTTTGCCGACATCCGCCGCAGCCTGTTGCGCGGCAGCCAGAACGCAACCCGCCTCGGCAATCAAGCTGCCCCCTGCCGTGTCGATCGCACGGATGCGGTGCAGGCGCCGGGTGCTGAGCACGATCTGCCGGCCGCTGGCGTCTGGCGTGGCGCCACCCACCAGGCCGGTATTGCCGCCTTGCGGCACGACGCTGACGCCATGCAGCGCGCAAAGCTGCACCACTTCGGCAACCTGCGCCGTATCGGCTGGCAAGACCACCGCCAGCGCCTGCCCGTGGTAGCGCTTGCGCCAATCGGTCAGGTAGGGGGCGCAAGACTGCGCCTCGTGCAGGACATGCGACGCTCCCAGCAGCGCACGCAGGGCGTCGAGAAAGCGCATGCGCTCAGCGGGCGTCATGGCGGGATGCTCCCGAGCGCAGAAATCCGGCAACGCAGACAAACAGGGTCAACGACAGCAACAGTTCAATCCATCCCAGCCCCCTGGATGCGGCGTGCGTATCGGTCAATGCCCGGGTGACGCCCTCGGCGGCGTAAAACCACAGCAGCAGACTCAACCAGCGGAACGTGAACGCCTTGCCGCGCAGCACGCCGGGTACGGCAGGCAGCAGGGGAACGAGCTTGAGCACCAGCAAGGAACCGCCTGGATGCAGCGGCGCCACCCACAGCTCCCACAGCACGCAAAGCAGAATGAGCGCGAGCAGGCTGAACACCGCGCCGCGATGCCAGAGATGCTGCCACTCCGCACGGGAAGATCTGGACATGGACAACCTTTTCAGCTTGCGCCGAGCTTGAGCGCAGTCTGCGCCAGCCGCTGGCCCAGGGCGAAAGCGAGACGCTTTTCTTCTTCGCTGACCGCCAGGCTGGAGTCTGCAGCGGCGTGGTGGCTCGCCCCATAAGGCGTGCCGCCGCTGCGTGTGGCCATCAGGTCGGGCTGGCCTGCATACGGCAGACCGACGATGAGCATGCCGTGATGCAGCAGAGGCAACATCATCGACAGCAGGGTGCTTTCCTGCCCGC
>JAQTVS010000290.1 GCA_028706735.1 Thiomonas sp. | reverse complement strand
GGGGGAGGTCGGGAGGGGGATGGCCCAGCCCGCCCCCCGTGGGGGTCAAGAAAACTTGGGACGGCCCGGCGTTTTCTTGAGAGCGCCCCCAGACCTGCCGCGTTCGCGTCAGGCCCCCCGAGGGGGTGAGTAACTCTAGGGACGGCCCGGCGAGTTTCTCAGGAGAGCCCTACTCGTCGTGCCCGTGCGTGCGTGCGGCCAGCGGTGTGTGATCGGCCTTGTTGTAGTGCGGGCAGGCGTGTTTGTTGGCGCAACTTGCGTAGAGCGACAGCGAGTGTTCCTGCAATTCAAAGCCCTGATCGCTGGCGATTTTTTTCTGCCGCCGCTCGATTTCGGCATCGAAAAACTCCACCACGCGGCCGCAGTCGAGGCACACCAGATGGTCGTGGTGCTTGCCCTCGTTGATTTCGAACACCGACTTGCCCGATTCGAAGTTGCTGCGCAGCAAAATGCCGGCCTGCTCGAACTGGGTCAGCACGCGGTACACCGTGGCCAGGCCGATGTCCTGCTGCTCGTCAAGCAGCACGCGGTACACGTCTTCCGCCGTCATGTGGCGCTGCGCACCCTTTTGAAAAATCTCCAGAATGCGCAGGCGCGGCTGAGTGACTTTCAGGCCGGTATTGCGCAAACCTTGTGCATTGCTCTGAGCCATGGTGGAGAGGGCCGTATTCAGTAGAATGCGCCGATGTTAAACGACCCCGGCCGCGTTCACCACGCGAGTGCCCCGATGCGGTTTTCCTCTGTTTTTCGCTCCTCTGAACATTCCCTTGCGCGGCCATTCTCCCTGGCGGATTTGCGGCGCGGACTTGCCGCTGCAGCGCTGTGCGGCCTGGCGTTGCTGGGCGGTTGCAGCACCACCGCCACCCAGCGCGATCTGACCTCGATGTTCAAGCCCTACCACGCCGATGTGATTCAGGGCAACTTCGTTTCGCGCGAAATGGCGGCGGAACTCAAGCCCGGCATGAGCAAGGAACAGGTGCAGGCCATCATGGGCACGCCGCTGCTCAAGACCATTTTCAATCAGAACCGCTGGGAATATGTGTTCAGTCTGCGCCAGGGCTATCACGCGCCCATCGTGCGCCGATTCACCGTGTATTTCGACAAGGACGGCAAGATGGAGCGCGCCGACGGCGACCCGCTGCCCTCGGAGCAGGAATTCGTCGCCCAGATCAATGCCCTGCGCGATGGCGGCAAGAAGCCCAAGTCGCTGACCGAAGCGCAGTTGCAGGCGGAAATCGCTGCGGCGGACAAAAAATTCGCCGAAACCAAGCGGCCAGCCACACCGGCGTCCCAGCCCGGCAATCTGACGGTGTATGCGCCGGCTGCTGAAATTGCCGCGCTGCAGAGCGCGCCCCCCGCAGCCTCCGCACCTTCCGGCAACTGAACGCCGCGACCGCACATGAGCACTTCGCACGCTGAGACGCACCGTATCGCCATTGCCGGCGCCAGCGGCCGCATGGGCCGCACCCTCATCGAAGCCGTATTGGCCGCGCCGGATTGCAGCGTCAGCGCCGCGCTCGACATGCCGGGCAGCCCGGCGCTGGGGCAGGACGCCGGGGCGTTTGCCGGGGTGCACACCGGCGTGGCGATTCGCTCGGATCTTTACGCCGCCCTGCAACATGCGCGCTACTTCATCGACTTCACCCGGCCCGAGGGCACCATGGCGCATCTGGCCGCATGCGAGGCGGCAGGCGTTGCCATGGTCATCGGCACCACCGGTTTTGACGACGCACAGATCGCGCGCATTCGCGCCGCGTCGCAGCGCATCGGCATCGTCATGGCGCCCAACATGAGCATCGGCGTCAACGTGGTGTTCAAGCTGCTGGAGCAGGCAGCGCGCGCGCTGGCGCAGGGCTACGACATCGAGATCATCGAAGCCCATCATCGCCACAAGGTGGATGCGCCTTCGGGCACCGCCCTGAAGATGGGCGAGGTCGTGGCGGGTGCGCTCGGGCGCGACCTCAAGCAATGCGCCGTCTATGGCCGCGAAGGCGTCACGGGCGAACGCGACCCGTCCACCATCGGCTTCGCCACCGTGCGCGGCGGCGACATCGTGGGTGACCACACCGTGCTGTTCGCGGGCACGGGCGAGCGCATCGAAATCACGCACAAATCGAGCAGCCGCGCCACCTACGCCCAGGGCAGCCTGCGCGCCGTGCGCTTTCTCGCCACCCGTCCGCATGGCCTGTACGACATGCAGGACGTGCTGGGCTTGAAGGACTGAGCCGCGCATGGGAGGGCTTGCACAGTTCTGGCAGCAGGGCGACGCGCTCAGCCATCTGGTTGCACTGGTGCTGCTGGCCATGTCGGTGGCGAGCTGGTTTGTCATCCTCTGGAAAGCAGCGCTGTTGTGGCGCGCCACGCGCCGCGTGCCCGCGGGCATCGCCGCCTACTGGAGCGCAGACACACCGCTGCAGGCGGCGGCGGCAGCGCAGGCTGCCGACCCGGATGGCCTGTCCAGCCTGATGGCCGAGACCGCCTCAAGGCTGGCGCGGCCCGACACCGCGCATCGCTGGCAATCGCATAAAGACCGTGTCACCCGCGAATTGCGCGACGCCTTGCAAGCGGCGCAGCGGCGTCTGCAGGCGGGCCATGTGCTGCTGGCCAGCGTGGGCAGCACGGCGCCCTTCGTCGGCCTGTTCGGCACGGTCTGGGGGATCTATCACGCTCTCACCGCCATTGCTGCCAGCGGACAGATCAGCGTGGACAAGGTGGCCGGGCCGGTGGGCGAAACGCTCATCATGACGGCCGCCGGTCTGGCCGTGGCCATTCCCGCGGTGCTCGCCTACAACGCCCTGAGCAAGCGCGCCCGCCGGGTGCAGGGCGCGCTCGAAGGTTTTGCCCACGATCTGCAGCGCCTGCTGACGGCCAGCCCCGTCCTTTGAATTCCGCGCCATGAGCTTCGGCAGTTTTGATCAGGGGGATGAGGGCGAGGCGATGAGCGACATCAACATGACGCCGCTGATCGACGTCATGCTGGTGCTGCTGGTGATTTTCATCATCACCGCGCCCTTGCTCACCGGCAGTCTCAAGCTTGATCTGCCCAAGGTCGATGCACCGGCCGCGCAACAGACGCCCGCCGTGCTCAATGTCGGGCTGCGCAAGGATGGGCAACTCTACCTCGCCGACAAAACCATCACCCTGGCGCAGCTCACGGCGCGTTTTGCCGTAGCCGCGCAACAGTCGGTCAAGACCGAGGTACGCATCAGTGCCGACGCCGCCGTGCCCTACGGCGATGTGGCCCGGGTGATGGGCGCGGCGCAGGGCGCGGGTCTGAGCCGCATCGGCCTCATCACCCAGCCGCCTGCTGGAAACATGCCCGGCGCGGCCTCGGCCCCAACGGGTTGACCAACTGCGCTACTTGAACTTGTAGTACGTCTGGTTGAGGTAGGCGGCAATGTCCTTCACCTCTTCCGGAAACAGGTCGTGGTTGAGCTGGGTGACGCACATCTGCGTGAAGGCGAGCAGCTGTTTGGGGTTGTGCACCTTGCGGTCCGGGCGGGTGTACATCGCCGAAGCCGAGCCCATCATGCGTTCGGCGTGGCAGGCGGCGCACTTGAGGTCGGTGTAGTACTGCTGCCCCTTCACCCTATTGGCGCCCTGAAATTCATGGGGCGCGGTGTCCGCGGCACGGGCCAAAGGCAAACCTGGCAAACCCGGCAAGCCTGCCAGGCCCAAAAGGCCGAGCAACGCGCCGGTGCTGGCAATGCGCCGTATCAGATGCATGGTTGGTGTCATCAAAGTCTCCCTGGTTTTTGTAGGCGCAGTGTGCGGGTTGCGTGGGCGACTTGTCCACAACACCCCTGCCCGCTGCAGGGAGACCGGTCAAGACCGCGCCGGGCGGGTGAACTGGAACAGCGAGGCCTGCACATCCGCGTCCATCTCGGCATCCCACAGCACATGGGTGTCGCGCCCGAGCGCCTTGGCGCGGTACATCGCCACATCGGCCAGGCGCAGCAGGTCTTCTAGTGCTTGCGCATGTTGCGGATACAGCGCCACGCCGATGCTGCCCGAGGCGCGGAACTCCTGGCCCGACAAGGCATAGGGCGCGCGCAAGCGCTCCAGCGCATGTCGCGCCAGGTCTTCGGCCAGACGCGGCGACGGCAGATTGGGCAGGACGATGGCGAACTCGTCGCCGCCCAGCCGG
>JAQTVS010000289.1 GCA_028706735.1 Thiomonas sp. | reverse complement strand
ATGGATTCGCCTATCCTGAAAACCGTAAAAATAGGTTTTGAAGATGGCACGCCGCCCATGATGGGCCTGAAGATGCGCGGCTTGCTGCTGTCGTCCACACCCTTCGACACCGCCGAGAAGAAAGATGTCTCGCCCAAGTCCACGCTGCAAGCCGTGCAGGACGGCAAGGTGAACGTGATGATCACCTGGGAGCCCGCCATAGGCTACTTCATGAAGGACTACCCGGACCTCACCATGACGCGCGTGCCCGACACCAATGCCTTGGGAAGCCCCGAACGCTACCTGTTCTTCATGTCCATGGCGGTGAAACCCAAGGACAAGGCGCTGAAGGAACAACTCGACAAAGTGATCGAGTCGCACAAGACCCAGATCGCCGAGATCATGAACCAGTACAACGTGCATATCCTGCGTTAGCGCCCGGGGTGCAACAGGCCGAAGTCGTGATGCAGAACGGCACGACCCGGCCTCGTCTGCGGCACACGATGCCGTGCCTATTTCCACCGATTTTCTGAACTGAAGGCTCATCATGACGCGCCTAGTCATTCGACCCAATACCCATTGCCATCTCGGCAGCCGGGGCCTGGCCACCGCTTTTGGGATGGCCCTGGCCGCAGCCAGTGTGTCAACCGCCATGGCCGCAGGCCCCACCGTTGGCGAACAGGTCGCCAAGAACAGTGACTGCTTTTCCTGCCACGCCATCGATCACAAGGTGGTCGGCCCGGCCTTTGATGCCGTGGCCGCCAAGTACGCCGGCAAGCCCGGCGCCAAGACCCTGTTGATGGATGCAGTGAAAAATGGCCACGTCGGCACTTGGGGGAAAATTCCCATGCCTGCACATCCCCAGCTCAGTCAGCAACAGCTCGACGAAGTCATCACCTGGGTGCTTTCGCTCAAACCCGCAGCCGGGACCAAACCGGCAGCAACGGCTGCTCCAGGCAAGACCTACACCTACGAGGTTGATGGCAAAGCGGTGTTGTTGCAATTCCCTGTCTATCAGGCCGGCAGCAGCAAGAAGGTGACGCCTGCGGTGTTCCGCGGCTATGAGTTGTTCAACTCCTACTGCTTTCGCTGCCATGGCGCCGACGCCACGGGCTCGGAGTACGCGCCCGACCTACGCAGATCCGTGCTCAATGGCATGACCGAAGCCAAGATGACCGCCATTGCCATGACCGGCATCAAGGCCAAGGGCATGCCGTCCTGGGCCGGCTTCTTCGACCCCAAGCAACTCGGGGAGATTTACCAGTACGTGGCGGGGCGTGCCTACAAGCTTGTGGCGGAGGGAACGCCACCGCAATGAACCGGGCCGCCGCATGCGCGCATGCGGCGCTGCCTCAGGGTAATGCGCTGAATGCGCCGCCCCAAGGCGTTCAGCCGCCAACTCTGACACGTCAAACCATGCAGCCATAAAGCACACAGCAGTCCGTCCGTCCAGCGAGCTTGACCACGACCCCGGAGGAGACCAGCATGTCGCATCACTCGCTTTCCCAAGCTGTCTACACGCGCACATCCGTGCCCCATCGGTGCCACAGCAAAACCCCGTCGACAGGGCACAGCGCCAAACTGCGCCAGGCCTGTAGCCTTAGCGCCTTGGCGCTGGCGTTGTTCCATGCTGGCTTGGCACAGGCGCAGGCTGCGCCTTCCACGACTACAGCACCTTCGGCCCCGACCGAGCAAGCCAGCAGCCCGGCGCAGACGCTGCCACAGGTTACGGTACAAGGCGTGTCTTACGGCGCCAATGCGGTGTCGCTGCCGTCCACCATCACGGTGCTGGGGCGTCGTGCGCTGACCGAGGGCCAGCCTCAGGTCAATCTCTCAGAGAGTCTGGCCCAAGTGCCCGGGCTCATCGTCAACAACCGACAGGACTACGCCCAGGACATGCAACTGTCCATTCGCGGCTTCGGTGCGGACGCACCCTTCGGCGTGCAGGGCGTGTACATGACCCTGGACGGCATTCCCCTGACCATGCCCGACGGCCAGGGCCAGTCGCAGATCATCAACCTGCCCACCATCGGCGGCTTGAAGATCATCAAGGGGCCGTTCGCCGCGCTGTACGGCAATGCCGCCGGCGGGGTGATTCAGGCCTATACCCGAGACCCGCCCGAGCCGCCCAGCCTGAGCCTGCGCAGTTGGATAGGCGACTGGGGCACGCGTCAGACCACCTTGATCGGCTGCGGCGTCAGTGGCGGCGTGAGCGGCATCGCCGGCCTCACCGACTTTCGCACCGACGGCTGGCGCCAGCACAGCGCCGCCACGCGCAGGCAGTTCAACGGCACGCTGCACTGGAGCCCGCACGCCGACGATCAGTTCGGCCTGGTGTTCAATGCCCTGAACCAGGACGCGCTCGATCCCGCCGGGCTGACGCGCGCCGAACTGGAGCAGGACCCGCGCCAGGTCGACCCCGCCATCTTGAAGTTCAATACCCGCAAGAGCGTGCGCAACCGCCAGGCCGGGCTGGTGTGGGAGCACCGCTTCGACGCCGACAACACCCTGCGCATGAGCGCCTACGGCGGCACCCGGCGCATCAGACAATACCTACCCTTCACCGGCAACTTCGGCGTGTCCGCCGGCGGCGTGGTCGACCTGCACGATGATTTCGGCGGCACCACCGCCGACTACACCCACAGCGGCGAACTCGCCGCGCGCCGCTACACCCTGGCCGCAGGATTGAGCTACGGCCGCATGAACGAATACCGCAAGGGCTTCGTCAACGACTTCGGCGTGCAGGGCGCCTTGCGCAACGACCAGTACAACACCGTCGACAACTTCGCCCAGTACGTGCAGGCGCATTGGGAACTCACTCCGCGGCTGTCCGTCAGCGGTGGATTACGGCACGACGCGGTGCGCTTCGACTCCACCCCGGGGACCGATGCCCCTCTGTCTGCCGGCACCGGGGGCAACGCCCGCTACGCCAGCACCGACCCGGTGGTGGGCCTGCTGTACAGGCTCGACGCGCACAACCGCGTCTATGCCGACTATGGCCACGGCTTCGTCACCCCGACCTTCTATCAGCTCGCCTACCGGCCCGATGGCCAGCCAGGCTTGAACTTCGCGCTGCAGCCCATGCATCTGCGCAACGCCGAGGTGGGCTGGCGCGGCCGCTTTGGCAATCTGCGCGCGGAGGCGTCGGTTTATTACATCACCACCGACAACCAGATCGTCGTGTTCTCGTCCAGCGGCGGGCGGACCACCTATACCAACGCCGGCAAGACGCGGCGCTACGGCACCGACCTGAGCCTGGACGCCGCGCTGCCCGCCCACTTGAGCGCGCGTCTGGCGTACAGCTACCTGCACGTGCGCTTTGACGGCGGCCCCTACGACGGCAAGGCCCTGCCGGGGGCGCCGGCGCAGCAGTTCTACGCCGGGCTGACCTGGCGTCCACCGCTGCAAAGCGCCGCGCTGCAGGGCTTTTACACCACGCTGTCGGCGCTGGTGCGCAGCCAGGTGTTCGTCGACGCGAAGAACAGCGCCGCCGCGCAGGGCTACGGCGTGCTGAACTGGGCCGCCGGAGTCGCGCAGCGCCACGGACCCTGGCGGCTGTCGGAATTCCTGCGGGTGGACAACCTGCTCGACCGCAACTACGTCGCCGCCGTGGTCATCGCCGACAGCAATGGCCGCTACTACGAGGCCGCTCCGGGACGCAACGCCATCGTGGGCGTGCAGGTCACGCGGGAGTTCTGATGCGCCAGCCGCCGTGCCTGCCGTCGCCTCCTCTGCTGCCGAGCCTGCTACTGGGCGCCGCCCTCTTGTGGCCAGGCCAGGTCCGCGCCCAAAACACGCCGCCGCCCGCAGCAGCGACCCCCGCCGCGCCCGCCTCGGCGCCGGTGGTGCAGCTCTCGACGGTCACGGTGAGCACCGGCAGCACCGAGGGCTTTCGCACCCCGCCCAAGCATGCCTATGAAGTGGACGCCGACACCCTCGGGCAGCAGCCGGCCACCAGCTTTGCTCAACTGCTGTCCCAGCACCTGCCCGGCGTGGCGCTGACCCACGAGCAGGGCAACCCGCTGCAGCCCACGCTGCGCTTCAACGGCTTCGCCGCCTCGCCGTTGCTGGGCACGCCGCAGGGCCTGTCGGTGTTCCAGGACGGGGTGCGGGTGAACGAGCCCTTCGGCGACGTGGTGAACTGGGACCTGATTCCCACCAACGCCATCCGCTCCATCCACCTCGTTCCCA
>JAQTVS010000288.1 GCA_028706735.1 Thiomonas sp. | reverse complement strand
CGCCACGCGTCGAATTTGAAGGGCACGGTGATATTGGCGCCGCAGCCGCCTTCGGCATGAAAGGCGTCGAGCGCCTGTTCCAGTCCGTCGACGGGCGCAAGCCGGGCCTCATAGCGCAGCGCGACGCCGGTCTGCGCGGCAAACAGGGCGTGGATGCGCGGCGAACGGCTGTGGGCGATGGGGTTGCCGAACACGGCGTAGAGCGCGGTCATGGGGCGGCCTGGGCGGGGTTGGGCGGGGCTTGCACCGCGGTCTCCAGACCTTGATCGCGGGTGAAGCGAAAGCGCGAGATCACCACGATCTGATCGGCCTGCTTGAGCATGGCATCGGTGAAGCGGCCATAGGGTTGTGCGGCTTCCACGATGGCGCGGGCCTGCCGGTCCAGCGTGGGGTTGCCCGAGCTTTGCACCACCTCGGTGGACACCAGCCGCCCGTTGGCTCCGATGGTGATGGACATGATCAGGCTGCCGTACAGCTTGCGCCCGTCCACCTGCGGAAATTCGCGCGTCCCCAGGGTTTCGATCTTGCTGCGGAGTTTGTCGTAATACAGCGCGTAGACCGCTTCGCGCGTGGACGGGCCGATGAAGCGGCGGCGCGGCTTGGCGTTCTGCTGCTGGATCTGGCGCTCGATGGCGCCGAGCATGTCGAGCAGCTGCTTGCGCTTTTGCTCCAGCGCCTCTTTTTGTTGCGGATTGGTTTCCAGCCGGGCGGTCTGCGCCAGTTGCACGACCTGGCGCCGGACCTGGGTGAGCAACTGCTGCTGCTTGCGCTGCAGTTCGGACAGGCTGCGCTGCTGGTTGCTGGCCGACTCGCCCTGCGAGACGTCTGCGGTGAACGGCAGCGGCGTGGTCGCCAGGCCTTTTTTTGCGTCGCCCCCGCCGTCCAGATTGGCCTGCGCAATGGCTTGCGGCTTGGCCGGGGCGTCTTCGGTGCGTTGATTCACCAGCACCACGTCGAGCGGGGCGTTGTCGAACAGGCGGTTGAACGTCTCCGGCGCGGCAAAGCGCAGGCTGAGAATGCCCGCGTGCACCCCGACCGAGGCGATGATCGCCCAGTGCAGGGGAGTGAGGGAGCGCAGGCGGGGGAGCGGCACGGTGCGGGTCTGGCGGAATCCGCGCGATTCTACGAAGCCTGCCCGGCCGCGGCGTCTGTTGCGGCGTCGGGGGTTTCGGGCGCTGCGCCGTCCTCGCTGTCCACCGCCACGCTGAGGGGCGCGGCCAGGGCCACGGCGGCGTCGTCCTCCTCGGACTCGGACTCAGCGCCTTGTTCCGTGGCCTGCTGCGGGATGTCGAGCTGGCAGAGCACGCGGCCAAACACCTCCAGGGTGATGAGATCCGTTCCGGTGATCTGCACCTGCACCCGCGTATTGCGCGGCAGGTCTTGCGCGCCCACGGCGGTGAACACCAGCGGCAGGCCGTCCACCCGCACCGCGCCGTCGCGCAGCACGCTGGCCTCGAAGGTGGAGAGCCCCTGCTGCGCCAGATACCGCAGCGTCCAGTAGCGCTCCAGCGCCGACTGGTGGGTGGCGTAGGCCTTGTAGGTGTCTTCGAACGACTCGACGATGGCGAACAGCAGCGGGTCGCGCGGCTTGAAGGGCGCCTGCAGCAGCGCGGTCTTGCCGAAGCGGGCGCAGGCGATGAGCTGGCCCTGATTGAGCAAATCGACATAGCGCCGCAGCGGCGAAGTGCACCAGGCGTATTGCGCCACGCCCAGCCCCTGGTGCGGCGCCGGCTTGATGCCCATGCGGGTGCGCAGATTGGCGCCATAGCCGCTCTGGCTGCGGTAGATGCCGGGCATGCCCAGCTCGGCCAGCCAGCCGCCCCAGGTGGCGTTGGCCAGAATCATCAGCTCGGCGACGATGGTGTCGAGCGGCGCGCCGCGTCGGCGCGGTTCGATGCGCACCGTGGCGTTTTCCGCGCCCTGTTCCAGGCCGTCGATGCGGAAGGTGTAGTCCACCCCGCCCGCGCGCTCGGGCTTGCCGCGCACATGCTCGCGGCCGCGCTTGAGCGCCTGCGCGAAGGCCCACAGCCAGGACAACTCGCGCGCATGCGGGTAAGTCTGTTGCGCTGGATCGGCGGCAAGGGCATCTTCCGTCACGACGGCGTCGAGCTGATCGTGGCGCAGATTGCTCGCCATGCGCACTGTCTCCACGCGGGTCTCGAAGTCGGCAGCCTGCAGGTCGCCGCCCACGGTGCAATACAACGACAGCGCGGGGCAGTCACGCCCGGCTTCCAGAGTGAAGGACTGCACCAGCGCATCGGGCAGCATGGTGATCTTGTCGCCCGGCATATAGACGGTGGACAGGCGGTTGCGCGCCACTTGCTCCCACTCGGAATCGCGCGTCAGCGCCAGCGCAGGCGCGGCGATGTGAATGCCCAGGCGCACGCGGCCATCGTCCAGCCATTGCAGCGAAAACGCGTCGTCGATCTCGGTGGTGGCCGAATCGTCGATGCTGAACGCGGCGGCCTCCGCCAGCGGAAGGTCTTCGGTGCTTTGCGGAATCGGCAGCGCCGGAAACGCCGTGCCCTTGGGAAACCGTTCCAGCAGAAAGCGCTGCATGTGGAAGGCCCACGGCGAGGCAATCGCGCCAACGTCGCGCAACAGCGTGAGCGCGCCATGTCCGGTCTGCTTCACTGCCAGCGCAACGGCTTTGAACTCGGGGCTGTTCTTGTCCGGCTTGAACAGAATTTGATAGAGCTTGTCGGCAATCTCTGGCGGGCAGCGGCCAGCGGCGAGCTCCGCCGCGAAGGCGTCAATCTGGCGAAGCTGCTCCTCCTTGCGGGCGATGGCGGCGAGCGCGGCCTGCACCTGCTGCGTGGGCGCCTTGCGGAACTGGCCGCCACGCCCCCGGCGCTGGAAGTAATGCGGCGCGCCGAACAGCCGCAGCAAAATGGCCGCGCGCTGGCGGGCATCGGGCGTGCCGCCGTAGTAATCGGCGGCCACCTGGTCGAAGTGGAAGTCGTCCTCCGGGGAAAATTCCCACAGCAGGTCGAGGTCGATGCCGTCCTGCTGCGCCTGCGCCCAGTGCATCAACTCCGGCGGCGCGGGCTTGTCAAACCGCACCAGCGCCTGCGCGGCCTTGATCTTCTGCCGCTTGCCCGAGTCGAGCTCGACCTGCAGGCTGGCTTCCGCCTCGCTCATGATGCGACCGGCGTGAAACTTGCCACCGTCTTCGAACAAAACATTACTCAATCGGAGTCTCCGTCAAACGAAATAAAGCGCGCAGCCCGCCCGGCCGCCCGAAGGGCTGCGCAGCCCCCTCGGGGGGCAGCGAACGCAGTGAGCGTGGGGGCTCACCGCAGCCCGCCCGGCCGCCCGAAGGGCTGCGCAGCCCCCTCGGGGGGCAGCGAACGCAGTGAGCGTGGGGGCTCACCGCAGCCCGCCCGGCCGCCCGAAGGGCTGCGCAGCCCCCTCGGGGGGCAGCGAACGCAGTGAGCGTGGGGGCTCACCTCTCATAAGGTCATCCCACCATCAACCTCGATGACCGCGCCGCTGATGTAAGACGCCTCGCTGCTGGCGAGAAAGGCGTAGACGCTGGCGATTTCTTCTGCCTGCCCCAGGCGGCGCAGGGGGACGCGCTCGGCCATTTGCTCCATCACCTTGTCGGGAATGGTGGCGAGCATGGGCGTCTGAATGAAGCCGGGCGCCACCGCGTTGACCCGCACGCCCTTGGGGCCGAGTTCGCGCGCCCAGGTCTTGGTCATGGCGATGATGCCGGCCTTGGTGGCGGCGTAATTGGTCTGGCCGAAGTTGCCATACAGCCCCACTACGCTGGAGGCGCTGAGAATGGCGCCGCTGCCGCGTTCGATCATGTGCGGCGCGACGATTTGGGTGCAGCGGAACACGGCGCGCAGGTTCACGTCGATCACGGCGTCGAACTGCTCGTCGGTCATTTTCACCAGCCGCGCGTCGCGGGTGATGCCCGCGTTGTTCACCAGAGTGTCGATTTTCCCGAACTGGGCGATGGCGGCGTCGACCAGCGCGGTGAACGCGGCGCGGTCGGACACATCGAGCGCCTGCGCCAGCACTTGCGCGCCGCCGCTGCGCAACTCGGGGCGACGGGATCGAGTGTGGCCGGGTTGCGGTCGCACAGCACCAGGCTGGCGCCTTCTGCGGCGAACTTGCGCGCCGTGGCCAGGCCGATGCCTTGCGCAGCGCCGGTGATGAGGGCGATATT
>JAQTVS010000287.1 GCA_028706735.1 Thiomonas sp. | reverse complement strand
GTTGCCGCCATCCATGCGTTCACTGCCGCGTACAACAAGAACGCCGCGCCTTTCGTGTGGCGCAAGCGAGAGGTCAGGGGCGCACAACTTCGCAACACTATCGTAAACTTACGCAATTAAACACTAGGAGTTGTCCATCGGGCAGGCCCGACCCCGTCGGATGAAGCGAGGAGTTTCTCAGTAGCCTGTCTGTCACATGCCGGTCGGCTTGTCGGCGCAGAATCAGCGCCCAAGGGGAATTTTTCATTATGTGTTTTTCCTAACTGTTTGATTGGAACAATCGATTGGATCAATTTAAGGGTTATCCCTAAACTCCTTTCTCAACGGCACACCCGCCGCGTTTTTCTTGACCAACCACAAGGACCTCCACCATGGAACAAACCACAGAAACCTACGGCCTGCCCCAACTCAACCAAGCCGCGCCCAACTTCAACGCCGTCACCACCCACGGCCCCCGCACCCTGGCCGACTACAAGGGCAAGTGGCTGATCCTGTTCTCGCACCCGGCCGACTTCACCCCGGTGTGCACCACCGAGTTCATGGGCTTTGCCCGTGAAGCGGAAACCTTCAAGTCGATGAACTGCGAGCTGCTTGGCCTGTCGATCGACTCGATCTTCGCCCACTTGGCCTGGGTGCGTTCCATCAAGCAACACTTCGGCGTGGACATTCCCTTCCCCATCATCGAAGACCTGAAGATGGACGTGGCCCGCGCCTACGGCATGATCCACCCCGGCGCCGCCGACACCCAGGCCGTGCGCGCCACCTTCTTCATCGACCCCAACGGCATCCTGCGCGCCATGGTGTACTACCCGATGAGCAACGGCCGCTCGATCAACGAGTTCGTCCGCCTGCTGCAAGCCCTGCAGACCAGCGACAAGCACGGCGTGGCCACGCCGGAAGCCTGGTGCCCGGGCGAGCAGGTCATCGTGCCGCCGCCGAAGACCAGCGCCGCCGCTGAAGAGCGCGTGAGCAAGGGCCCCGCGCAAGGCATGGAAGTGACCGACTGGTACTTCTCCAAGAAGTCCCTGTGATTGAGGATTTAGCCACTGATCTGGCCACATGACCGGCCAGCCTGAACGCCTCCACCGGAATTCCGCTGGAGGCGTTTTTTTCGCGTCCTCGTCTTAACATGCGGCGCATGGACACAGCAGTCACCCCACTCTCCCCGCCCGCTTCAGGGCAAAAAATTCCGGTCTCCGTCCTGGTGGTGATCCACACGCCCGCGCTGGAGGTGCTGCTGATCGAGCGCGCCCGCCAACCCGGCTTCTGGCAAAGCGTCACCGGCAGCATCGACACAGCAGACGAACCGCTGGCCGCCGCTGCCGCGCGTGAGGTGGAAGAGGAAACCGGCATCCGTGTCGGCAGCGCCAGCGTGCCGCAAGCCGCCCTGCATGCCTGGCATCTGGCCAATGTGTACGAAATCTATCCGCTGTGGCGCCACCGCTACCCGCCCGGGGTGTGGAAAAACACCGAGCATGTGTTCAGTCTGGAAGTGCCCGCAGGCACGCCGGTCACGCTGGCCGAGCGCGAACACCGCGCCCAGTTGTGGCTGCCGTGGCAAGAGGCTGCAAAGCGCTGTTTTTCGGCGTCGAACGCCGACGCCATCCGCCAGCTTCCCTGCCGGATTCAGCGCGGCTGAGAAGATCCGTCATGGAACTGCGCGTCGCCTCGTACAACATCCACAAGGGCGTGCTGGGCCACGGCCCGGCCAAGCGGGCCAGCATTCTGGAGTTGCAGTCCGCCCTGCAAGGGCTGCAGCCCGATCTGGTGTTTCTGCAGGAAGTGCAGTTTCTGCACCAGCGCAACGCCCGCCGCCTGAGCGGCTGGCCCGCCCAGCCGCAGCATGACTTTCTCGGGCAGGCGCTGAACATGCACGCGGCCTACCGCACCAATGCCTGCACCCGTCATGGCGAACATGGCAACGCCCTGCTGTCGCGTTATCCCATCATCGACATCGCGCATTGCGACGTGTCCGATCACCGCTTCGAGCAGCGTGGCCTGCTGCATGCGCAGGTGGCGCTGCCCCGGGGCGGGCCGCTGCATTGCATCGTGGTGCATTTCGGCCTGTTTGCCGTGAGCCGCCAGCGCCAGACCGAACGGCTGCTCGACTACATCGCCGCCGAGGTGCCGCCGCAGGCCGCGCTCATCGTCGCTGGCGACTTCAACGACTGGCATGGCCGCATCGGCCCGCAACTGCTGCAGCAAGGCCTGGCCGACGTGAGCGAGCCGCCGCTCAAGACCAACGGCAAGACGTCCTGGAGCAAGCGGGTGCGCACCTACCCCGCCCGCCTGCCGCTGATGCCGCTCGACCGCATCTACGCCCGCGGCCTGACCGCCAGCGAAATCGGCCTGGGCTGGGGACGTGGCTGGGCCCGCCTATCCGACCATGCACCGCTGCTCGCCGCACTGCGTTGCACCGCGCCGCAGTGCCCGGATGCGACGCCGCCCTCGTCCGCCACGCGTCCTGCGGGAATCGCCGCGTGAGCGCCCCGCCGCCCCGCCCTGCCGAGTCGCCACTGCCCGAGTCATCGCCAGACCCAGTTCCAGACCCGGCGCTGAACAACCTGCCGCTGACCTGGATCGAAGGCGCCATGCCCCGCCTGCTGCCCTACGGCGCAGCATTTTTTCCCGCGCTCACGCAAGCCATCAACCAGGCGCACGCGAGCATCTGGCTGCAGACCTACATCTTCCACACCGACGACGTGGCGCTTGGCATCACCAGCGCCCTGTGCGACGCAGCGCAGCGCGGAGTGCAGGTGCGCGTGCTGGTGGACGGGCTGGGCTCGGGTGCCAGCATCGACGCGCTGTCGCGCCGCTTCGCTGAAGCCGGAGTGGAGTTCATGGTGTTCCGCCCCTGGCGCATGTGGCCCGACGTGGTGCAGCGCGGGCGCTGGCGGCGGCTGCACCGCAAGCTGTGCGTGGTGGACGCGCACACCGCCTTCATCGGCGGCATCAACCTCATCGACGACCGGTTCGATATTCATCACGGCTGGAGCGCCCAGCCCCGGCTGGACTACGCGGTGCAATACCAGGGACATCTCGCGCGGCAGACGCAGTGGCTGATGCAGCGGCTGTGGCTGCGCACCGTGCTGGCCGGCAGCCTGCAGCGCCGCCTGCGCAAGCTGCCCGGCCCCGGCGTGTTCGACACCTCGCCCAACCAGCGCGCCTACTGGCAGGAGTTGCTCGACTGGGGCGGCGCCAACCCTGCCGCCGACGAAGACGGCGCACCGCTGCGGCCCGGACAGGCCCCGGCTGAGGCGGCGGCCGCTGCCAAGCGACCGCGCCGCATGCCGATCACCCTCGCCCAAAGCCTGTCCGCCCTGGTGGTGCGCGACAACTTCTCGCAGCGCCGCGCCATCGAGCACAGCTATATCCGCGCCATCAACCGGGCGCGCAGCCGCGTGCTCATCGTCAGTCCATACTTTTATCCCGGCCAGGACTTTCGGCAGGCGCTGAAGAATGCCGCGGCCCGGGGCGTGCGGGTCAAGCTGCTGCTGCAGGGGCGCATCGATTACCGCATGGCCGGCTGGGCGGCGCGCGCGCTATACGGCGAGATGCTGCGCGCCGGAGTGCATATTTTTGAATACACCCCCGCCTACCTGCACGCCAAGGTTGCGGTCGTGGATGAAGACTGGGCCACCGTGGGCAGTTCCAACATCGACCCGCTGTCGCTGCTGGTCAATCTCGAAGCCAACCTCGCGGTGCGCGACCGCACCTTTGCCCGCGAACTCGGCACACATGTCGAAGAACAGATCGCCCGCTCGCTGCCCATCAACACCCCCGACCGCCTGCGCACCCGCGCCCCGTGGTGGCTGCGGCCCTTCGTTGCCGTGGCTGCGCGCGCCTTCGTCGCCCTGGCCGGCGGCCTCAAGAACGAGTATTGAGCCCCCCCCCCCCCCCGAAAGCCGCGTTGCACGCGGCTCTCCCCCCAGGGGGCGGCGAAACACTTGGGGCGGCCCGGCGTGTTTCTTACCCCCCCCCCGAACGCCGCGTTGCACGCGGCTCTCCCCCCAGGGGGCGGCGAAACACTTGGGGCGGCCCGGCGTGTTTCTTACCCCCCCCGAACGCCGCGTTGCACGCGGCTCTCCCCCCAGGGGGCGACGAAACACTTGGGGCGGCCCGGCGTGTTTCTTGCCCACCCGAACGCCCGGCTGCGTGTGGCTCTCTGGGCTATCCGCCG
>JAQTVS010000286.1 GCA_028706735.1 Thiomonas sp. | reverse complement strand
GCGCGCTGGGCGCGGCCGATCTGCATGCGCTCATCGAATCGGTGATCCCTGCAGCCATTCGCCGTCAGCGGGCGTTTGAGCTGCCAGCAGCCATCGACGAAGCGCGGGCGCTTGCGGAGCTGCGTGGCATCGCGCAGGGCAACCGGGTGATGCGCAGCTACATCGGCCAGGGCTACTACAACGCCCTGATGCCGGGCGTTATTCAGCGCAATGTGCTGGAGAGCCCGGCCTGGTACACCGCGTACACGCCGTATCAGCCGGAAATCAGCCAGGGCCGGCTGGAGGCGCTGCTCAACTTCCAGACCCTGGTGGCCGATCTCACCGGCATGGACGTATCCAACGCCTCCATGCTCGACGAGGCCACCGCCGCGGCCGAGGCCATGACCCTGGCGCTGCGTTCGAGCAAGTCGCCCACCAAATCGCAGCGCTTTTTTGTTGCCGACGACGTGCTGCCGCAAACCCTAGAAGTGCTGCACACCCGCGCTGCGCCGCTAGACATCGCGGTGGTCAGCGGCCCGGTCGATCAAGCGCTGGAGGGCGATTACTTCGGCGTGCTGCTGCAATACCCCGGCGCGGACGGCACGGTGCGCGACGACCGCGAACGCATCGCCGCGCTCAAGGCCAAGGGCGTGCTGGTCGTGGTGGCCGCAGACCTGCTTGCGCTCACCCTGCTGATGTCGCCGGGCGAACTCGGCGCCGACATCGCCTGCGGCGCCACCCAGCGCTTCGGTCTGCCGCTGGGTTTGGGCGGCCCGCACGCCGGGTATCTGGCGGTGCGCGATGCGCTCAAGCGTTCACTGCCCGGCCGCCTCGTCGGCGTGAGCCAGGACACGCACGGGCAACCGGCGTACCGCCTGGCGCTGCAGACCCGCGAGCAGCACATCCGCCGCGAAAAGGCCACCAGCAATATCTGCACCGCGCAGGTGCTGCCTGCCGTGCTGGCCAGCATGTACGCGGTCTATCACGGCCCCGAAGGACTCAGGCGCATCGCCCAGCGGGTGCATGCCTATGCCGTGCTGCTGGCGCAGGGGCTGGAGCAGATCGGCCTGCCGGTACTCAATGCCCAATTTTTCGACACCCTGACGGTGCACACCGGCGCGCGCACTGCAGATGTGCATGCGGCCGCACTGGCGCGGGGCATCAACTTCCGCCGCATCGGTGCGCAGCATGTCGCGGTGTCGCTGGACGAAACCGTCACCCGCGGCGATCTGGCCGACATCCTCGCCTGCTTCGGCGTGACGCAGTGTGACGCGCTGTTTGCCTCCGCCGAAAAAGGCGTGGCGCCGCGCTGGCCGCTCGATCTGGCGCGAACCGGCGATTTGCTCAGCCATCCGGTGTTCCATCGCTATCACAGCGAAACCGAAATGCTGCGCTACCTCCGCCGCCTGGCCGACAAGGACATCGCGCTCGACCGCGCCATGATTCCGCTGGGCTCCTGCACCATGAAGCTCAACGCCACCAGCGAGATGACGCCCATCACCTGGCCCGAGTTCGCCGCCATCCACCCCTTTGCGCCGGCCGAGCAGATTCGCGGCTACACGCTGCTGGCGCAGCAGCTCGAACAGTGGCTTTGCGCCGCCACTGGCTACGACGCCATGTGCCTGCAGCCCAACGCCGGGTCGCAGGGCGAGTACGCCGGACTGCTGGTCATTCGCGCCTATCACGCCAGCCGGGGTGAAGGGCATCGCGATATCTGCCTGATTCCGTCTTCGGCCCACGGCACCAATCCGGCGTCTGCGCAGATGGCGGGCATGCGGGTGGTCGTGACGGCCTGCGACGCGCAGGGCAACGTCGATCTGGCCGATCTGCGCGCCAAGGCCGAGCAGCATGCCGGCCAGCTCGCCGCGTGCATGATCACCTACCCGAGCACGCACGGCGTGTTCGAGACCGAAGTGCGCGCCATCTGCGACGTCATCCACCAGCATGGCGGGCAGGTGTATGTGGACGGCGCCAATATGAACGCGCTGGTCGGCCTGGCCAGCCCGCCCGAGTTCGGCGCGGATGTGTCGCACCTCAATCTGCACAAGACCTTCTGCATTCCGCACGGCGGCGGCGGCCCCGGCGTGGGGCCGATCGGCGTGCGCGCCCACCTCGCCCCGTTCCTGCCGGTGCATCGTTCCGCGGGGGTGGAGCGTGAAGGCGCCGTCGGCGCGGTCAGCGCAGCGCCGTTGGGCAATGCCAGCGTGCTGCCGATTTCGTGGATGTATATGCGCATGATGGGCGCGGACGGGCTGACGCAGGCCAGCCGCGTGGCCATTCTGTCGGCCAACTACATCGCCGAGAAGCTCAAGGACCACTATCCGGTGCTCTACACCGGCGAGAACGGACGCGTGGCGCACGAGTGCATCCTCGACCTGCGTCCGCTGAAGGACGCCACCGGCATCAGCAATGAAGATGTCGCCAAGCGCCTGATGGACTACGGTTTTCACGCACCGACCATGAGCTTTCCGGTGCCGGGCACGCTGATGATCGAGCCGACCGAGAGCGAGTCGCTCGCGGAACTCGACCGCTTCATCGACGCCATGGTCGCCATCCGCGCCGAGATTGCCCGGGTGGAAAAGGGGGAATGGCCGCGTGAGGACAATCCTCTGAAGGCGGCCCCGCACACCGCAGCGAGCGTGTTAGGCGCGGACTGGACGCATGCCCACAGCCGCGAGGAGGCCGCCTTTCCGATTTCCGCCTTGAAGGCCAACAAATACTGGCCGCCGGTGGGACGGGTGGACAACGCCTGGGGCGACCGCAACCTGCAGTGCGCCTGCCTGCCCATCAGCGATTACACATAAAAGACGCACCATGCACACCCCTGAACTCCGCCAGCATTTCGCCAGCGACAACTACGCCGGCATCTGTCCCGAAGCCCTGCACTGGCTGCTGCAGGCCAATGCCTCGGGCCATCAGCCGGCCTATGGCGACGATGGCTGGACGCACCGCGTCTCCGACCGGCTGCGCGAGCTGTTCCAGACCGATTGCGACGTGTACTTCGTGTTCAACGGCACGGCGGCCAACTCGCTGGCGCTGGCCGCCATGTGCCAGAGCTATCACGCGGTGATCTGCACCCCGGTGGCGCATATCGAAACCGACGAGTGCGGCTGCCCGGAGTTCTTTTCCGGCGGCTCCAAACTGCTGATTACCGAGTCCGAAAGCGCGCAGGCGCGGCGCGGCAAGCTCACGCCCGAGGCCATCGACTTCCTGGCCACCAAGCGCAGCGACATCCATTCGCCCAAGCCCAAGGTCGTCTCCATCACCCAGGCCACCGAGCTTGGCACCGTCTACAGCGTCGAAGAAGTGCGCGCCATTGCCGCCATGACCAAGCGCCACCATCTCAAGCTGCACATGGACGGGGCGCGATTCGCCAACGCGGTGGCCACGCTGGGCTGTCATCCGAGCGACATCACCTGGCGCGCCGGGGTGGATGTGCTGTGCTTCGGCGGCACCAAGAACGGCCTGCCCGTGGGCGAGGCCGTGGTGTTCTTCGATCGAGAACTGTCCGCCGATTTCGCCTGGCGGGTGAAGCAGGCTGGGCAGCTTGCCTCGAAAATGCGCTTCATTTCAGCGCCCTGGCTGGGCATGCTGGAAAACGACAACTGGCTGCGTCACGCCCGCCATGCCAACGACATGGCGCAACGTCTGTACGCCGCCATCCATGAGGCGTCAGGCGTGCGGGTGATGCATCCGCCCGAGGCCAATGCGGTGTTCGCCCATCTGCCCCGCGCCGTCATCGACACCCTGCATGGCCAGGGCTGGCGCTTCTATGAATTCATCGCAGACGGCGGCTGCCGCCTGATGTGCGCCTGGGACACCACGCCGGAATCGGTCGATGCCTTCGCCGCTGATCTCATCGCGGCCTGCACGGCGCAAGCCTAGCCTGAGGGAGACGCCGTGGCCGTCTCAGTGTTCGATCTGTTCAAGGTTGGCATCGGCCCCAGCAGCTCGCACACCGTGGGGCCGATGCGGGCCGCGCGGCTGTTCGCCCTGCATCTGCAAAGCAGCCAACTTCTGCCCCGCGCCGCCCGACTGGAATGCGCGCTGTATGGTTCGCTGGGCGCTACGGGCAAGGGGCATGGCAGCGACAAGGCTGTCATCCTCGGCTTGATGGGCGAGCAGCCCGATACGGTGGACGTAGACGCCATTCCCGCGTGCATCGCGGCGTTGCAGATCACGCACCGGCTCGACCTGCTCGG
>JAQTVS010000285.1 GCA_028706735.1 Thiomonas sp. | reverse complement strand
TCGGCGAGCCCACGGCATACGGATTCGTACAGCAGAACGACAGCGGCTGCGGCGATTGCCGAGTTGCAACATCACTGCCCGACGCTGCAGGTGATCGAACGCGATCTTGCGCTCGAACCCTTGCCACACCCCGACGCCGCGTTTGTCCAAGCGAGTCTGCTCCCGGATGCACAGCGCACTGCTGCGCAGCGTGCCGCACTGCAATGTTCGGATCGGTTGATCGCCGAACTTGCCGACGCCGATGCGATCGTGCTGTCCACACCGATGCACAACTTCACGCTGCCGTCGGTGCTGAAAGCCTGGATCGACCATGTCGTGCGTCCTCGGCAAACCTTTCGGCTGGATGCAAATGGGAAAATGGGCTTGTTGCGCGACCGACCCGTGCGCGTCGTGCTGGCCTGCGGCGGCGGCCTCGGTGCCGAACCAGGAGGGCAGCTCGACTTCGCCACGCCCTATTTGCGCTACGTGTTTGCGGTGATCGGTCTGCGGGATTTCAAGGCGATCGCGCTGGAGAACTGCAATCGGCGCACGTCGGCTCGCCCGCCACCGGCGATCACATCGACTTGGTTGGAGATTGATTGCCGCGTCGACCATAGCGCGCACATCGGCTAGCGAATCGGGCGTGGCGGCGTTCGGCATGCGTAGCTCGCGCGGGTCTGCGCGGGTCGCGCTGCGCCAGCCATGTTTCGGTGCGCGCCGAAGCATGGCGCGGTGTGCGCGGCGACGATGACGGTATTGCCACTCGATTCCGATGCCATGTCCAACGCCCCTGCCGCGCAACCTGATCGCCGCGTCATCCTGCTCATTCTCTGCCTGGCCGTGCTTATCGCCCAGGTGGATACCTCGGTGGTGAATCTGGCGGTGCATGCGATTGGCGTCGGCCTGCAGGCGCCGCTGCCCGCGCTGCAATGGGTGGTGGACGGCTACAACCTGAGCTACGCCGCGCTGCTGATGACCGGCGGCACCCTGGCCGATCTGTTCGGGCGGCGGCGCGTGCTGATGGCCGGTGCGGCGGTGTTCGTGCTGGGTTCCTTGCTCGCCGGGCTGGCGCCCAATATCGCCGCGCTGATTGCCGGGCGCGTGCTGGCGGGCATCGGCGCGGCCTTGCTGCTGCCCGCCAGCCTGGCGCTGATCCGCGTGATCTGGGCCGATCCGCACGAGCGCGCCCATGCCATCGGCGTGTGGGCCGGCACCAACGGCGCGGCGCTGGCCATTGGGCCGACCCTGGGCGGCTGGCTGATCCAGACCGCGGGCTGGCGCAGCGTGTTTCTTCTCATCGTGCCCATCGGCCTGGTGGTGCTGCTGTGGGCGCCGCGCGCCATTCCCGAATCGCGCGACGCGCAGGGGCGGCACGTCGATTTTCCGGGGCAGTTGTTCGGCGGCGTGTTGTTGGCCGCGCTGGCGGTGGCGGCCATCGTGCACCGTCTGCTGCTGCCCGCCGTGGCCGTGGCACTGCTGGCCGCGCTGTTGTTCGTACGCGCCGAACGGCGTGCGGGAGCGGGCGCGATGATTCCGCTGCCGCTGCTGCATAACGCGCGGCTGGCCGCGGTGAACGGCGTGGCTGCCGCGATGACTTTCGGCATGTACGGCGTGCTGTTCCTGCTGCCGCTGAACTGGTTGCGCGGCAGCGTGCTCAATGCCACCGGCGCGGGCCTGGCGCTGCTGCCGATGTCGCTGGCCTTCGTCGCGCTGTCGCACCGCTCCGGGCCGTGGAGCAAGCGCTACGGCACGCGGCGGCTGATGGTGGGCGGCATGGTGCTGATAGGCGCGGGCATCGCTGTGCTGGCGTGTTCGCACGCAGGACAAAACCTGTGGCTGGCCGAAGCCGGCCTGTTGCTCACCGGCGTGGGCATGGCGCTGAACACCGGCCCGGTGCTGGCCAGCGCCGTGGCGGCGGTGGAGCCCGCCCGCGCCGGCACCGCCTCGGCCATGATCAACACCGCACGCATGATCGGCGCCACGCTGGGCGTGGGCGTGCTGGGCAGCGTGTTCGCGGCAGGCGCGACGATGACGACGGGCTTCACCGTGGCGATGGCGCTCGGCGCGGTGGTGGTGTTCGCGGGCGCGCTGCTGCCCATGTCGATGCGCGCGGGATAGAGACACTGGCCCGCATGCGGCCTGTGCCGCCCTGAATCAGACAGCGCCCGCACGCGCCGTATCGAGCGACCTGCCTGGCGCATCGGGCCGCTCAGGCACAACGGCCGGTGGATTGCCTGCGAGCGCGATGTGCGCATCTCCCCACGCCTTCAGCGCCGCCATCACCGGTTGCAGACTCCGACCGCGCGCGGTGAGGCTGTATTCGACCTTGGGCGGCACCTGCGCATACACCTTGCGCGCGATCAAGCCATCGGTCTCCAACTCGCGCAACTGGTTGGTCAGCATGCGCTGGGTGACGTTGGGCAGACGGCGGCGCAGTTCATTGAAGCGCAGCGTGCCGTCCAGCAAGTGGTACAGCACCACGCCCTTCCACTTGCCGTCGATCAGGCTCAGCGTGGCTTCGACCACGCAGCCAGGGCTGCAATCCAAATTGCGATGGCGCATGCGCAGCATACGGTATCCTTTTTAACACCATGTGTAGAGTGTGTGCGTACTTGTTCAACAGCATGGTAGGCACTACGGTTCTCCTGCGCAATCTGCCGCATTCAACCCCCAAGGAGAACCCCATGCGTGCCATCGGCTATCAAACCCCGCAGCCCATCGACGCGGCCGCGTCGCTCGTCGATCTCGATCTGCCCGACCCCCAGCCGAGCGGCCACGATGTGCTGGTGGCCGTCGAAGCCATTTCAGTGAACCCCGTCGACGTGAAAGTGCGCGCCAGCAGCGCACCACCCGCGGGCGAGTGGAAGGTGCTGGGCTGGGACGCCGCGGGCACCGTGCTGGCCACCGGCCCCGAAGCGACGCGCTTCCGTCCGGGCGACCGGGTGTACTACGCCGGCGATATCACCCGGCCCGGCACTGACTCCGCGCTGCACTGCGTGGACGAGCGCATCGTCGGCCGCATGCCCGCCAGCCTCGACTTTGCCGAAGCCGCGGCGCTGCCGCTGACCGCCATCACCGCCTGGGAGGCGCTGTTCGACCGGCTGGACGTGCGCAAGCCCGTGCCCGGCGCGACGCCCGCAATCCTCATCATCGGCGGCGCAGGCGGGGTGGGCTCCATCGCCACGCAACTGGCGCGGCAACTGACCGGTCTCACCGTCATCGCCACCGCCTCGCGTCTCGAAACTCGCGACTGGGTGCAGCGCATGGGCGCCCATCACATCCTCGATCACAGCCAGCCGCTGGCGCCGCAGGTGCAGGCGCTCGGCCTGGGCGCGCCCGCCTTCGTGTTCAGCACCACGCAAACCGCGCGGCACTTGGCCGACATCGCCGAATTCATCGCGCCGCAAGGCCGCTTCGCGCTGATCGACGACCCCAAGCAGCTCGACATCCTGGCGTTCAAGCGCAAGAGCGTGTCCGTCCACTGGGAGTTCATGTTCACCCGCTCGATGTTCGCCACCGCGGACTTGGCTGAGCAGGGTCGCCTGCTCGACGAGGTGGCGCGGCTCGTGGATGCAGGTCAGCTCAAGACCACGCTCAACACCCGCCTCGGCCCGATCGACGCCGCCACCCTCAAGCGCGCGCACGCTCTGGTGGAGACGAGCAGCAGCATCGGCAAGGTCGTGGTGGAAGGCTGGGAGTCGATCAGAACGAAGTGATGGGATCAAACGACCTGACATACTCCACCACCAATCCAAGCCCCGCAAACAGGGCACCGCACAGAACTACGGCCAGCCAGCCGCCCGCATCCCAGGCCAGACTGGCGATCCACGAACCGGCGGCGCCGCCACCAAAATACGCGCTCATGTACACCGCATTGATGCGACTGCGGGCCTCACCCGGCAAGGCGTGGATTGTGGCGAGATTGGCGATATGCGCTCCTTGGCAACCCGCATCGATGGCGAGGCTGCAGACGATCAGCCCCCAGACCCCCTGCATGCCAAACGCTGCCGCCCCCCATGAAAGCAGCATCGTCGCCAATGCCGCCAGCCGAACTCGGCGCGCACCGCCCGGGCGATCGGACCAGCGCCCCGCGAACGCGGCGGAGGACGCCCCGGCGATGCCCAGCAAACCGAAGGCGCCGACCACCGCCGGGCCATAGCCATAGGCCGGGCCTTGCAGCAAGGGGGTCAGCCCAACCCAGAACCCGCTC
>JAQTVS010000284.1 GCA_028706735.1 Thiomonas sp. | reverse complement strand
GCCAAATACACCATCAATCCCGCGCTGACGCACGGCATGGCGCACGAGGTGGGCTCCATCGAAGTCGGCAAATGGGCCGACCTGGTGCTGTGGCGACCGGCCTTTTTCGGGGTCAAGCCCAGCGTCATCCTGAAAGGCGGCTTCATCGCCGCCGCGCTGATGGGCGACGCCAACGCCTCCATCCCCACTCCCCAGCCGGTGCACACCCGGCCCATGTTCGGCGCCTTCGGCGGCGCGCGCACCGCCACCTCGCTGACCTTTGTGTCACAGGCCGCGCTGGCCAACAACATCGGCCAGCGCCTTGGCTTGCACAAGCCGCTCGCCGCCGTGCGCGGCTGCCGCAGCGTGAAAAAGGCCGACATGGTGCACAACGCCTACACCCCGCGCATGGAGGTGGACGCGCAGACCTACGAGGTGCGCGCCGACGGCATGCTGCTCACCTGCGAGCCCGCGACCGTGCTGCCCATGGCGCAGCGGTATTTTTTGTTTTGACTTCCCCAAAGCGGAGGCGATTGCTTTCGGCATGGCTTGTATTCTTCAGCGCAACACATAACCTGTGAACGCAGATTATGTGTGATTTCGACTGGAGCCAACCCAATGAACATCACTCTGGCCGTGGATGAGCAAGTCGCCGAGCGGGCGCGTGTTGCGGCGCAAGCCATGGGCAAAAGTCTGAACCAGGTTGTCCGCGATTATCTGGAACGCCTTGCCGGAGAGCAGCAACGCACCGCAGCAGCGGATGCTTATGCGCAGTCGGCGCTGCAAAGCCCCGGACGCCTGCGCGGCTGGACCTTCGACCGCGAGCAACTCCATACGCGCCACGAGGACGAGCCCCGGTGAATGCGCGCAGCTTCATCGACACCAATGTGCTGCTCTACGCCGACGCGGGCGACGCTGGAGACAAGCAGAAGCTTGCCGTGGCGCTGATCCGCAGCCATATGGTCGAGGCGTCCGGCGTGGTCTCGACCCAGGTGCTGCAGGAGTTCGCCGCAGCCGGGTTGCGCAAACTCGGCTTGCCGCTCGAACTTGTTCGTGCGCGCCTGGAGTTTTTCGCCGGATTCGAAGTGGTCTCTGCATCGCCAAAAGCAATCTTGCAGGCGCTGGATGTGGGGCAACGCTGGAATCTGCCGTTCTTTGATGCGCTCATTGTGCAAGCCGCGCAAGCCAGCGGCTGTACCGAACTGCTCACGGAGGACTTGCAAGCCGGGGCCAACTTCAACGGGGTGCGGATGGTCAATCCCTTTGCCTAGCATGCAGCACTAGCGCGGCTGCAGATGCGACCGTATCCACGCGGCAAACTCGTCTTCGCTCATGTCGCCAGAAGCGACGGCGAGCATGGAGAGCGTGGCGTCGGCTTGTGTCGTGGCGAGGCGCTGGCCATTCAAGGCGAGGAACAAGCCCACTGCGAGAAAAGCCGCGCGCTTGTTGCCGTCGACAAAAGCATGATTTTTCGCCAGGCCCACCCCATATGCGGCGGCAAGCGCGGCCACATCCGGCTCGCCGTAGGCCACCAGATTCAAGGGCCGAGCCAGCGCCGATTCGAGCAGGCCTTCATCGCGCAGGCCGGGCGCGCCGCCGTGTTCGGCCAGGCTTTCGTCGTGCAACAGCAGCAGCGCACGCCGGTCGATGAAACGCCAGCTCATTTAGCGAGTTGGTGGAAGGTGTCGCGGTACTCGCGCATGAATTCGCGGCCCAGTTGCAGTTGCTCATCCAGCGCGGGGTCGTAAGGGGTGAGGGTGACGCCATTCGCCGCCTCGGTGACGAACACTGTGTCGCCCTTTTCCAGTTTGAGGCGAGCGAGGAGTTCCTTGGGCAGAATGACGCCAACGGAATTGCCGATCTGGGTGAGTTTGAGGGCGGACATGCGGTTCTCCTGACGACTGGTGCAGTCGGATGATCAAGTTATAACGATTGTTATATTAGGCGGCACCCCGAATTTCTGCAAACCCGTTTCTGCAAACCTCTCCTTCCGAATCCCCATGCTCACCGTCAGCAAACATCTTCCCGCCGCGCGCGGTTTAGCCGCGGCGCTGCTGCATCGCGCCGCCACGGTCAGCCTCGATTGGGACACGCGCAGCAAAAGCCGCTTTGACGCGTACGACAGCTCAGGCCGTCACATCGCCGTCTTCCTGCCCCGCGGCACGGTACTGCGCGGAGGCGACATGCTGGTGGCCGAGGACGGCTCGATGATCCGCGTGCAAGCCGCGCCGCAAGCCGTGCTGCAGGTGCGCGCCTGCCCGGCGCATGGCACGGCGACCGATCTGCCGCGCGCCGCTTACCACCTGGGCAACCGGCATGTGCAGCTCGAAGTGCAGGCCGACTGCCTGCAGTTTGAGCCCGACCCGGTGCTGGCCGAGATGCTGCGCCGCATGCACCTGATGGTGACCGAGGCGTTGGCGCCATTCGAGCCCGAGGCCGGGGCGTATGGCGAGGGCGGCGGGCATGGGCACCATCACGACCATGACCATCGACATGCGCACAGCCACTGAGGACGGCGGCGTGGACGGGGACGCTCCCCCTCCCGGCCTCCCCCGCCAGTGGGGAAGGGGTTTCGACACCCTCCCCACGCGTGGGGAGGGTTGGGGTGGGGAGACTGGCGCGCCGCAAGCGCACAACCCGCCCCCGCAACTCGCCATGATGTGGCTGTCCTCTCCCGCCCTGCCGGTGGGCGGGTTCAGTTACTCGGAGGGACTGGAAGCGGCGGTGGACGCGGGCCTCGTGACCGACGAAGCGCAAACGCTCGCCTGGCTGCGCGGCCAGTTGCAACTCACCTTGGCGCGCAGCGAACTCCCCGCCGCCTGCGCCGCGCATACCGCATGGGCTGCCGCCGATTGCGCCGCGTTGCAAGCCATCCAGACCTGGGTGCTGGCCACGCGCGAAACCTTTGAGCTGCGCCAGCAAAGCCAGCAGATGGGCCGCTCCATGCTGGAGTGGCTGCGCAATCTGCGCCCCGACCATCCCGCGCTGCCGCTTGCCGCCCAACTCGAACCCGCGCCCGCCTGGCCGCTGGCTTTCGCCCTGGCTGGCTTGGCGCTGGGACTGGACGCCGAGCAAATGGCGCACGCGCTGGCCTTCTCCTGGCTGGAGAACCAGGTGCAGGCGGCGCTGCGCGCGGTGCCGCTGGGGCAGAGCGCGGGGCAGCGCCTGCTCGCCGCGCTTGCACCCGACATTCCCGCCACCGTCGCGCAGGCACGAAAGCTGCAAGACCACATGGACGGCTGGCAGAGCTTTTCTCCGTTGCTGGCCATTCTCAGCAGCCGCCACGAAACCCAATACTCCCGCCTGTTCCGATCATGAGCGCACACCCCTCCACCACCGACAGCGCCTCGCCGCTGCATCACATTCCCCATCGCACCAAGCGCCTGCCGCCGCTGCGCGTGGGCATCGGCGGCCCGGTGGGCTCGGGCAAGACCACCCTGCTCGAAATGCTGTGCAAGGCGATGCGCCACCGCTACGACCTCGTCGTGGTGACCAACGACATCTACACCAAGGAAGACCAGCGCCTGCTCACTGTGGCGGGGGCGCTGGAGCCCGAGCGCATCATGGGCGTGGAAACCGGCGGCTGCCCGCATACCGCCATCCGCGAAGATGCGTCGATCAATCTCGAAGCGGTGGACCGCATGCTGGAGCAATTTCCGAATGCCGACATCGTGTTCATCGAAAGCGGCGGCGACAACCTCGCCGCCACCTTCAGCCCGGAACTCAGCGACTTGACGATCTACGTCATCGACGTCGCCGGCGGCGAGAAGATTCCGCGCAAGGGCGGCCCCGGCATCACCAAAAGCGACCTGTTCGTCATCAACAAAACCGACCTCGCTCCCCATGTCGGCGCCAACCTCGACGTGATGCGCGCCGACACCGAGCGCATGCGCAGCGGCAAGCCCTATGCCATGACCAACCTCAAAACCCTCGACGGGCTAGATGCGGTGGTGCGTTTCATCGAGGACAAGGGCCTGCTGCGGGCGGGCTGAACAGGCTCCTAGAGCAAAAAAGAGCCGGGACGAGCCCGGCGAAATCCAGCCAAACCGGTCTCGGCTTGCGCCTTGACCGGCATCCTCAAGGTTCAGGCCAGGAGCCTGTCGGGCTTGGGGCGCGGATGGCGAAAAATGGCGGTGTGGATGCCATGGAACGGCGGATTTGCCGCTCCATAGCCGTCGCTATGGAGCAAAAAGCCGCTGGCGCAGGGCGCCGCAGCG
>JAQTVS010000283.1 GCA_028706735.1 Thiomonas sp. | reverse complement strand
CCAGGCCCGCCAGACCCGCGAGCTGCAGCGCGACCTGCTGCGCACCCGCATGGTGGAGTTCGACAGCCTGTCCGAGCGGCTCTACCGCACCGTGCGCCAGGCAGCCAAAGACCTCAACAAGGCGGTGCGGCTGGAAATCATCGGCGGCGCCATCGAACTCGACCGAGGGGTGCTGGAGCGCGTCTCCAGCAGCTTTGACCACTTGCTGCGCAACGCCGTGGCGCACGGCATCGAAACCGCGGAAGAACGTCAGGCCGCTGGCAAGCCCGCCGTCGGCACCCTCACCCTGAGCCTGCGGCAGGACGGCAATGAAGTGGTCATCACCCTTGCGGACGATGGCCGCGGCCTGAACTACGCCGCCATCCGCGCCAAGGCCGAGCGCCTCGGGCTCGTCACCCCTGGGCAGCCCATCTCCGACGAAGAGTTGACGCAACTGGTCTTCCGTCCAAACTTCAGCAGCGCCGAAAGCACCACCGCGGTGGCTGGCCGCGGCGTCGGCCTGGACGTGGTGCGCACCGAAGTCAACGCCCTGGGCGGCCGCGTGCTGCTCGACAACCAGCCCGGCGCAGGCGCCCGTTTCACCCTGCTGCTGCCGCTGACCACCGCGATCACCCATGTGGTGCTGCTGCGCACCGGCCCCACCCTCTATGCTGTGCCCGCCAATCTGGTGGACATCGTGCTGCGCTTCAAGCCCGGCCAGATCGCTGACGCCGCGCACGCGCTGAGCATCGACTATGCCAACAACGCCTTGCCGTTTTACTGGCTGGGCGCCCTGCTCGGCCAATCCGGCGCCAGCAGCGAACCGTTTGGCAAGAGCGTGCCCGTGGTCGTGATTCGCAGTGCGACCCAGCGCGTGGCCATTCAGGTGGACGAAGTCGTGGGCAACCGCGAAGTGGTGGTGAAAAACCTCGGGCCCCAGCTCTCCCGCGTGCCCGGCCTGGCCGGCATCTCGGTGCTGCCTTCGGGCGATGCCGCCCTCATCTACAACCCGGTGGCGCTGGCTTCGGTGTACGGCCCCGACGCCGCAGCGCGCATGCAGGCCGCCCTGCTGGCTCCGGTGCCTGCGGCCGCTCTTGCAGAACCCGCCGCGCCAGCAGCCGACGACGCCTTGCAACCCAGCGCTGCGGCCGTGGCAGAAGCCGCCACGCCGCGCAGCGCCGCGCCGCTCATCCTGGTGGTGGACGACTCGATCACGGTGCGCCGGGTCACGCAGCGCTTCCTTGTGCGCAATGGCTATCTCGTGCAACTGGCCAAGGACGGACTGGACGCGCTGGAGCAGTTGCAGCAGGCCAGCACCCTGCCCGATGTCGTGCTGCTCGACATCGAAATGCCGCGCATGGATGGCTTCGACCTGACACGCAACATCCGCGCCGATTCGCGGCTGCAGAAGCTGCCCATCATCATGATCACCTCGCGCATTGCCGACAAGCACCGCAACTACGCCGCGCAACTCGGGGTGAATCATTACCTGGGCAAGCCGTATTCCGAAACTGAGCTGCTGCAGCTCATCCAGGAGTTTTCCGCCCAGACGGCGCAGCCAGGCTGAGTGTCGGCGAAGCCCGCAGTTCAAGCCGCCGACTTCACCACGGCATAACGCTCCAGCGTTTCTGCCCGCGCCAAGTCGTGCCGCACCATAGGCGCGGGATAGCTCTGGCCCAGTTGCACCCCGGCAGCGCGCAAGGCGTCTGCGCTGGCCTTCCACGGCGCGTGAATGTCCTTGGACGCAAGCTGCGCCAACTCGGGCACATAGCGGCGGATGAAATCGCCGTTGGCATCAAATTTCTCGCTTTGCGCCACCGGGTTGAAGATGCGGAAGTACGGCTGCGCATCGCAGCCGCTGCTCGCCGCCCACTGCCAGCCGCCGTTGTTCGCCGCCAGGTCGAAATCGTTGAGAAGGTCGGCAAAATACTGCGCACCCCAGCGCCAGTCGATGCCCAGATCCTTGGTCAAAAAACTCGCCACCACCATGCGCAGGCGGTTGTGCATATAGCCGGTCTGGTTGATCTGGCGCATGGCGGCGTCCACCAGCGGATAGCCGGTGCGGCCCGCGCACCAGGCGGCGAACTGCTCCGGGTCGTTGCGCCACACAATGCGGTCGTAAACCGGCTTGAACGCCGCATTCACCACATGCGGATGGTGGTGAAGAATCTGAAAGTAGAAATCGCGCCACACCAGTTCAGACAGCCAGGCCCGGGCGCCCGCGCTGCCCGCCTGCTGCCGCGCCCACGCCATCGCGACCAGTTCGCGCACCGAAGCCGTGCCGAAGCGCAGGTGCACCGAGAGATCGCTCGGCCCTTTGCGCGCCGGGAAGTCGCGCGCCTGGTCGTAATCATCGATGCGGCGGGAGAAGTCGTCGACGACCGCCGCCGCGCCCGATGCCCCCAGCGGCAATTTCAGCGCGCGCAGAGTCGAAGGAGCAAAGCCCAGATCAGACAACGTGGGCAACGGTCGTCGCAACGCCGCAGGCAGCGCTTCCAGCCGGTCGGACGTCAGCTCGCTGTCGAGGGGCGGCTGCGGCTGCGCGGCATACCGCGCCTGCCAGGCGGTGCGGTATGGCGTAAAGACCGAGTACGGCTTGCCCTGGGCCGTCAACACCTCGTCGCGCTCAAAGATCATGTGCTCCTTGACGGTCTGCAGTGCGCGCCCATCGCGCTGCAAGGCGCGCTCGACGGCCGCATCGCGCGCGCGCGCCTCGGGTTCATCGTCTCGCCCGCAAAACACCGCCTGCGCGCCCAACTCGGCTGCCAAAGCGGGAATCGCCTCGCGCGCGCTGGCGTGGCGCACGATCAGCGCCGCGCCGCGTGCGCGCATGCCGGCATCGATCTCTGCCACCGCCGCCAGGATGAATTCCACCCGCCGATCCGCCCGCAGTCCGCGGCGCAGCAGCGGATCGAGAATGTCGCGGTCAAACACAAAGACCAGCGCCACGTTCTGGCAATGTTGCAGGGCGGCGTGCAGCGCGGCGTTGTCGTGCAGACGCAGATCGCGGCGCAGCCAGACCAGGCCAAGCGGCGCTTTTTGCGCCAGAGAAGGGGCGGAGCGGTCGGCAATAAAAGGCTGCATCAGCGCGCGTCTCGGAACAAGGGGTGCAAACCATAACCCAGCACAGGGAAAGCTGCGGTCCGGCGCGATAAACTCCACGTCATGAACCCTCGCCCAGACGCCTCCAATCTCAGCAATCAGTTCCTCATCGCCATGCCGGGCATGGCCGACGACAACTTTGCCGGAACCGTGGTGTTCGTCTGCGAACATTCGGCACGCGGCGCGCTGGGGCTGATCATCAACCGCCCCTCTGACATCACCGTGCAGGAGTTGTTCGAGCGCGTCGGCCTCGACCATGCGGGCCTGCACGCCACGCAGCCCGTGCTGCAGGGCGGGCCGGTGCAGACCGAGCGCGGTTTTGTGCTGCACGAGGCCACCGGTGCGGCGTATGCCTCCACCCTCGACATTCCCGGCGGCCTGCAAATGACCACCTCCAAGGATGTGCTCGAACACATGGCGGCGGGCGACGGCCCGGCGCGCAGCCTCATCACGCTGGGCTACTCCGGCTGGAACGCCGGGCAGCTCGAAGAAGAGCTTGGCCAGAACGGCTGGCTCACCGTCGAGGCCGACCCCATTGTGCTGTTCGACACGCCCATCGAAGCCCGCTTCAACGCGGCCATGGCGCTGCTCGGTTTCAACCCGGCCATGCTGTCGCAGACCGCGGGACATGCCTAGGTTGAAACAACCCCCTGGCTCGCTACGCTCGCCTCTCCCCGAGGGGGGTGCATTTCCTTCGGAACGGCCGCGCGGAACTGACATCACGGTGCTCGGTTTCGACTGGGGCGCCAGGCGCATCGGCACGGCGGTGGGCAACAGCATCACCCGCAGCGCCACCGCGCTGCGCACCCTGCGCGCCGAGCGCAACGACCTCAAATTCGACGCCATCGCCGCGCTCATCCGCGAATGGCAACCCCAGCAGCTCGTGGTCGGCCTGCCCTTGCACCCCGACGGCGCCGCGCACGACAATACCGCCCACGCCCAGCGCTTCGCGCGCCAGCTTGAAGGGCGTTTCGGCCTGCCGGTGGCGCTGGTGGATGAACGCTACACCTCGGCCGCCGCCGAAGACGACGGCGCCAAAGACGTGGACAGCGCCGCCGCCCAGCTCATCGTCGAACAATACCTGCAGCAACGCTGACCATGCCCTCCACTTTCACCGCCCCCCC
>JAQTVS010000016.1 GCA_028706735.1 Thiomonas sp. | reverse complement strand
GACAATCCGGGAGGTTTAATCCTCTTTCGTCAATACGCTCCACAAACATGAGGCCTAGTTCCGTGGCTTTTGTCGGCGAAATAGGAAGCCTGAAGCGGACGTAGACACTTCCGCCATCATCTGATTCGTCTTGGAAAGGCTGCACTGTTGGCGCTGTGTCGTTATAAAAAACACCTTGCTCACGGATCAGTTCCCCAGCAATCGACAAGAGGCCAGAAACGGCGTCGTCGGTAACACCGTTCTTGGCGAGGATCGCAGCGGCAGCGGTGATCTCTTGCACAGGCAAACCCTCCACATTTTTAATTTTCATGCCGTTCGCACGAGCAGAGAATTGTGCAACCTTGGAAAACGAACCGCTCACAATGCCGGCTGGAAACAATTGTGAAAAATTTCCAGTCTCTGGTGCGCCGAGTTTTGCATACTCGCCGAACAATTTGCCTGACTCGACCAGATTGGTCAGCAACATTAACCGATGGATACTCTTCATTGAGGAATGATGGAGTAGGTGCGGAGATTCCAACTCTGCCAGAGCTCTATCGACATCTCCAGTGAGGTGGTAAGCCCAAGCTCTTTGCACGGCCGCATCCGCCGGATCGGCTTTTTCAAGACGGCTAATGCTGTCCATGAGAGCGACGAAAGCTTCTTCGTCGCTACGGACGAACCGCCCCAAATTGAGCAGGCCGTTGATCATCTGAGCGGATTCTCCGACTGCGGGAGCAGCGACGGCGACGGGCATTGACGGTTAAGCCACGAAGGCTTTGAGTGAGAGCAAGCGAAAGGTTTTAAGGCGAGTGTAGTTGAGTGGGCAGCTTTTTCGCTGCTTTCCGGATTTTCCTTTGATTTAGTCGTGTCCTTGCATCATTTGCCGCTGCGCGGCGTAGCTCGACGAGCTATTGCCCACGGCGTAGTCGCAGCTGCGACGTGGCTTTCGAGCAAGCCTTGCCAGGGGTAGCGTCACCCCAGCTTCGCCGCCAACTTCTTCACCTCGACATGCGTGTAGCGCTTCAGCATCTGAAGAGTCTTATGTCCCGAGATCGAAGCCAGTTCAAACACACTGAGATCGCCGCGCTCTGCCAGCCGCGACAACGATTCGTGACGCAGATCGTGAAAGCGAAGGCCCGTAATCTCAGCTCGCTCACAGGCAAGCCTGAACGCCGACTGTAGAGTCTTCTGCTTGACTGGCAGGACTGCGCCGCCCTTGATGTCACGTGGCAGTCCTTGCAAGATTGCGATGGCGGCTCCGGTCAGCGGGACCGTCCGTGCTTCGCCATTTTTTGTCATAGGCAGCGTTGCGATCCGACCCTGCAGATCGACATCCTGCCAGCGCAACGCGAGCAGTTCCCCCTGTCGCATGGCGGTCTCCACGGCGAGCAGTACAGACGGGCGTAGCCATGGGTTCTGGCTGGCCGTGCACTCTGCCAGCAGGCGGGTCGCTTCATCGCTGTTCAGCCGCCGTTCCCGATGCGCCCCGTCTTTGGGCTTGCGAATGAGGCGGCAGGGGTTGCCGTTCGGCAGATTGATGCCGAACTCCTTGCTGGCCACGTCCAGGCACTTGGACAACAGGTCAAGTTCCGTTTTCACCGTTGCTCCAGACACCCGTGGTGCGGACGCTGAATCGTTGTAGCGCGGGTCTGGATCGGCCAGGCGGGCATCACGGTATTCGGTGACAACGGTCGTGGTGATGGCGGCAATCGCATACTTGCCAAGCCGGGCCTGCAGACGCGCCAACTTATGTTTCCAGCCCGCGCCCCGATAGTGGATCGGCGCGTACTCTTCGGCGAACCGCTTGGCCAAGTCGTTAAACGTCGTGCGCTCGGCCTCTCGCCTGGGCATGAACAAACCGCGATCCAGCTCGGCCTCAACCTGTCTTGCCCACGCTTCAGCGTCGCGGCGATTGGTAAAGGTCCGGGACTGTGTAGGGAAGCCCTGCTTGCGGATCAGTGCCCGCCATTGGTAGTCGCCTCTGCGCTCAATGATTGCCATGGGCTCGATGCTAAAACCAGTGCACCAAATTTGCACCAAAAACCCTATAAAATTCGCTATGTTGTTGTTTTAATTTATGACGAAACGCCCCTGCTAAGGGAGTATGTGCCAAAAGCGCATCGAGGGTTCGAATCCCTCCGTCTCCGCCAATACACAAACCTAAGTGATTGATTCACTTAGGTTTTTTTCTTTTCCGCGCCAATTTGTCATCAAAACCGTCATCAAAGACGGTGTGATCCAAACGGGTCAGCACGCCGAGTGCTGACCCGAGGGCGCGCAGGCGCATGCGCCTGCGCGCCCTCGGACGACCCAAGTCCCCATCCTGATCAGCCCTGCATCACCCGCCAGGGAGAGGTGGCCGCGCAAAACTGAACACGGCTGAAAGTGGATAGGTTGCTCCCGTGGGCGAGGACAGAGCCCGAGTGATGAGGAGCAGAGCAGATGAGCAGACGACCCCGGCGTAACCACTCCGCGGTGTTCAATGCGAAGGTGGCGATGGACGCACTTCGCGACGGGCAAACGATTGCGGAGGTGGCGCAGCGCCACGACGTGCACCCCAACCAGGTGACGCAATGGCGGCGGCAACTGCAGGAACGAGCGGCCGACGTATTCGGCGGCGTGGCGACGCCGACAGCGCCGGTGGTGGACGTGAAGGAACTGCACGCCAAGATTGGCCAACTGACGCTGGAGAATGATTTTTTAGAAGGCGCGCTCACCAAGGCGGGATTGCTGAGCGCAAGACGATGATCGACCGAGAGCACAAGCTGCCGCTCAAGCGGCAGGCGCAGTTGCTGGGCATGAGCCGCGGCAGCCTGTACTACCACCCCGAGCCGGTCAGCGACGACGATCTGCGGCTGATGCGCCGCATCGACGAGCTGCACCTGGAGCACCCGTTCGCCGGTAGCCGCATGCTGCGTGACATGCTGCGTCTGGAGGGCGCCGAGATCGGCCGCGCCGGCATGTGGGCACGCTGATGCGGGGCATGGGTCTGCAGGCGCTCTATCGCAAGCCCAACACCAGCCGCAAGCACCCGCAGCGTCCTGCGTTCCCGTACCTGCTGCGCAGCGTTACCGTCGAGCGGGCGAACCAGGCTTGGGCGCTGGACGTGACGTACATCCAGATGGCCCGCGGCTGGGTCTACCTGGTGGCGGTGCTGGACTGGTTCAGCCGCCGGGTTCTTAGCCACCGCGTGTCGATCACGATGGAAGCCGACTTCTGTGTCGAGGCCCTGAACGAAGCCGTTGCCCGCAACGGTACACCGGAGATCGTCAACACCGTCCAGGGCAGCCAGTTCAGCAGCGCCGCGTTCGTCAAGGCCGTCGCCGACAGCGGCGCGCGCCAGAGCATGGACGGTCGAGGCTGTTGGCGCGACAACGTGTTCGTCGAGCGCCTGTGGCGCAGCATCAAGTACGAGGAGGTCTATCTCAAGGCCTATGAGACCGTCAGTGCTGCGCGCACCGGCATCGGCCAGTACCTGGCCTTCTACGACACGCGCCGGCCGCACCAGACCCACGCCGGACGCACGCCCGATGTGGTTTACTTGAACGCGCTGCCGCGCTCGGAGGTTGCCGCCTGACCGCCGTGGACAACCGCTGCAGCATGGACTTCAACCCGCAGCCGATCCACTTATCTCGCCCCGGATCGTGTTCAAACAAGCGGGGCCCCCTCTGTCCGTGGTCGACCGCGATTAGAGGTGAATGCCGAAAGCCGACATGTTCTTGTAGATCATGTACACCGCAACCGCAGCTACTAATGCCGCAAAAATGATGTTCAGCGTGCCTTTGCTGCTTTTGCCCAGATGTGTTGCCAGTCGCGCGCCGACTACGCCCCCGGCAATTCCCCCGGCGATATAGAGTCCGGCCACCGTCCAGTCCAGCAAGCCGGAACTTGCGTAATTCACCGCAGTTGTCAGGCCAAAAGTGCCGACCGAAAAGAGTGAAGACCCAATCGCAGCCAGCATCGGCATGCCTGTGGCAAACACCAGGCCGGGAACAATGAGAAAGCCGCCGCCAATGCCGAAAAAACCGGAGAGCATGCCAACGATGCCTGCCGAAACGAGCAGCTTCCACATCGAGAACTGTCCCGGATGCCCTCCGATATCGCCCGGCTTGGCCTTTTTCGGCCGCGCCATGAGAATAGCAATCACCAGCATCAAAATGGCGAACAGGAACAGCAATTTTTTGCCATCGACCGCTTTGCCGAGGGACGAGCCGATGAAGGCGGCGATCGCGCCCATGATCGCAAAAATGATGGCTTCTTTCCAGCGCACATTGCCTGCGCGTGCATGCGGGATCAGATTGATATACGCGTTGACCGAGACTGCCAGCGCTGTGGTGCCGATCACAACGTGCGGGTTGGGATAACCCACCAGATACAGCAAGAGCGGCACCGCAAGAACAGAGCCGCCACCACCAATAAGGCCGAGTGTGAAACCGACGGCCACGCCGGAAACGACGGACAGGATATGTTGAATCAGGGTCAGATCTGCGAGCATGGCGGCGAGGAAAGTAGTCCAGAATTAGAGTGTTCGGAACACCCTAGCGTAAGCATATAAGAACACTCTTATAGGGTCTGTGAGGATTTGTGCGGAACTGTGGCGAGGCGATGTTTTACACACCAAGGCGATACTGACGCGACGAGTTGTAAATCATGCAGCTGGTCTGTGACATGTAGGGCGGCCGTCAGGAGAGTTGCCGATGCTTCGCGCGGGTTGCTCCAGAAGCGGACCCACATGACGCGCACGTCATGTTCCCTGATAACAATGAGGAGATTGAAATGGACGGAAAAAAAGCGATCAACCCGGCTCCGCTGGGATTGTCAGGATTTGCTCTCACGACCTGGCTGCTCAGCATGGTGAACGCCGGCTGGTTTCCGGGAGCCGATGTGCCCATGATATTGGCCGCGGCATTTGCCTTTGGCGGCACGGCTCAATTTGTCGCCGGGATTATGGAAGCCGGGGTTGGCAACAGCTTCGGATTTGTGGCGTTCTGTGGATACGGTGCGTTCTGGTGGAGTTTTGCGTTGTTTGTCGATTTTTTTGCTAAAGGCGTACAAGGGCCGTTTGTTGGCTGGTACCTCCTGCTTTGGGGCGTCTTCACCACGTATTTGTGGATTGCGACCTGGAAAAAGGGGCGTGCGCTGATGCTGGTTTTCACCGCTCTCACGCCGACATTTTTCCTGCTCGCTGCTGGCGCCATGACGGGGCAGGGTGGTTTGACCGTATTCGGCGGCTATCTCGGCTTGCTCACTGCTGCGCTGGCCTTTTACTTGGCTGGGGCAGAAGTCATCAATGAAGCATGGGGCCGCGTCGTATTGCCAGTCTGAATCTTCCGACGCTTGAGCGTGATGTGATCTTTGCAGATGGTGCGGTGCCGCATTAATCAAGAAAATCAGCATGAACTGATTCAGCAAAACGTCCGTTTGAGCCTGTCAAGACTTTTGTGTGCGAGGCATAGCATGACCATCCGGAGCATGTATGCCAAGCAAGACGAAGATGAAAAACGCGGCCATAGCGGCCAGGTCGGCGGCATTGCCGTCGATTCCCAAGGAACTGCTTGACCAGTTCGTGAGCGGCCCGATGATGGGAGCCGAGGTCAACGCCGCGCCGATGGCGTTCAAGAAGGCCTTGATCGAGCGTGCGCTTGGCGCCGAACTCGGCCACCATCTGGGCTACCCGAGTGGCGGGACCAAGCCCGAGGCGACGAGCAATCAGCGCAACGGCACGAGCGGCAAGACGGTCATGGCCGAGGACGGCGCCTGGCAGGCTCGCCCGCTGGAGGCCATGTGCCCGGTGGTGTTCTATGATGCGCTGCGGGTCAAGATCCGCGAGGACGCCGTGGTGCGCAACAAAGCGATCGACCTGGCGCTGGGCGTGTTGCCCGACGGCACCCGCGACATCCTCGGGCTGTGGATCGGGAACACCGAAGGCGCCAAGTTCTGGATGAAGGTGTTCAACGACCTGAAGACCCGTGGCGCGGCCGACTGCGCAGAGGTCGGGTCTGCGGTGGCGCGGCCGGTGGCCACGGCGTAGCGAATCACGGCGCCGATGGTCTGCTGGGTGCGGTGCGCAGTGTCCAAAACGCCGCGCATCTCGATTTTGCGCAGCATGGCCAGGATGTCAGGCGCGGCGATGGTCGCAACAGGTTTTTTGCCCAAGAATGCGAACACATCACGCTCAAGCCTGCGGATGACGCGGGTGCGGTGGCTCTCAGAGCGCGCGGCAATGTGGCGCTTTGCCCACTCCATCGCGATGGCCTCGAATGAGTCTTCAGCCATCTGCAGCGCGCGGGCTTTGGCTGCCTTACTCGCTTCGCTGGGGTCGCGTCCACCAGCCAGCATGCGCCGCGCATCATCGCGCTTGTCGCGGGCGGCCTTGAGACTTACGTCAGGGTAGGCGCCAAGGGAAATGCGCTTTTCCTTGCCCCCAAAGCTGTACTTCAACCGCCATAGCTTGCCCCAGCTGGGGTGATTTCCGGATAGAGGCCACGTTCGTCAAACAACTTGATGGATTTGGCGCCAGGTTTGGCGTTGCGGATGGTCGCCTCGTTAAGGGGCATGATGTTCGCCTTCTAGGGCGCTTGTCCCGCCTGAAATTGACATGCCCCGAATCTTGCCCCGGTTGGGTGGTGAATGTCAAAGAACAACACCGAACGACAACGGCATAAAAAAAGCCGTAAAGCATTGATTTCTTAATGCTTTACGGCTTTCTGTGAACGATGCTGAATAATAAACTGGTGGGCGGTACTGGGATCGAACCAGTGGCTTCCACCGTGTGAAGGTGGCACTCTACCGCTGAGTTAACCGCCCGAAATGCGCCACAAAACGATGTGGTGCAATCAGCAAAGTCGGTGATTATTGCACACTTTTTTGGAGTTGCTCATCAGGGCTAGGCGCAGGCTGCGGACGCCAGATGCTTTGGCCTTTGCTTTTTTTGTCAAGAAGCTGAAGAAACGCGTCGTGGGCAATACGGTCTGCTTCGCTTGGACAGGTTAGGGGCAGGGTGAAGGTGTCCAGCGGGCGTGTGGCGGCAACGGCTTTGTGCTGCTGCGGCGCTTCAAGGTCAATGACAAGGCTCTCCTGCCCGCGGGTGAGGCTGAGGTAGACCTCGGCCAGGAGTTCGGCATCGAGCAGGGCGCCGTGCAGAGTGCGGTGCGCGTTGTCGATGCCAAACCGCTTGCAGAGTGCGTCGAGGTTGTTGAATTTGCCGGGAAACTGCATCTTGGCCATCACCAGCGTATCGGTGACCATCGGGACAAGCTGTTTGAATGCGGCGAGGTTCAGCCGGTCGAGTTCGGCGTCGAGAAAGGCGCAGTCGAATGGGGCGTTGTGGATGATGATTTCCGCGTCGCGCACGAATCCCAGCATGTCGGCGGCAATCTGTTCGAACCGCGGTTTGTCTGCGAGAAATTCTTCGGTGAGGCCGTGCACTTTGAGCGCGTCGGGGTGGCTGGCGCGTCCGGGGTTGAGGTAGGTGTGAAAATGTCTGCCGGTGAGGCGGCGGTTGAACAGTTCGACGCCGGCGATTTCAATGATGCGGTCGCCGCTTCCGGGGTTGAGTCCGGTAGTCTCGGTGTCGAGCACGATTTGGCGTGTCATGGCGGGTGGGTCTCAGGCAAAATGGCAGGTTGTTTGCGACGCCATTCAGGCCAGTCGCATGCGCGGGCGGTGTGGCTGCAAGGCCACTGACGGCAGTTTTCTATCGCATTCTCCCCCGCAGATGAAAGCCTACTCCAGATGAATGCGGCCGCAATTGATGCCGGCTGCGCAGACCATGAGCACGAACGATTCCGAGCAAATCCGCAGGCGGCGCACCTTTGCCATCATTTCTCACCCGGATGCGGGCAAGACCACGCTGACCGAAAAGCTGCTGCTGTTTTCTGGCGCGATCCAGATTGCAGGCAGCGTGAAGGCGCGCAAGGCCAGTCGCCATGCCACCTCGGACTGGATGGAGATCGAGAAGCAGCGGGGCATTTCCGTGGCGTCGTCGGTGATGCAGATGGAGTGGCGCGACTGCGTCATCAACCTGCTCGACACGCCGGGCCACCAGGACTTCTCTGAAGACACCTACCGCGTGCTGACCGCCGTGGACGCGGCGCTGATGGTGATTGACGCCGCCAATGGCGTAGAAGAGCAGACCTTGCGGCTGCTTGAAGTCTGCCGCGCGCGCAACACGCCCATTCTCACCTTCGTCAACAAAATGGACCGTGAGGTGCGGCAGCCGCTTGAACTCATGGACGAGATCGAGCGCAACCTCGGCATGGCCGTGGTGCCATTCACGTGGCCGGTGGGCATGGGGCGTGATTTTCACGGCGTGTACGACCTGCGGCTCGATCGCATGCGCGTGTTCCGTCCGGGCGAGGAGCGTGTGCGCGACGACGATCAGATGCTCACCGGACTGGACAACCCCGAATCGATGCAGCGATTCGGTCAGGCGTATGTGCAGGCGCAGGGGGAGATCGGGCTGCTTCGCGATGCGGCTCCGGCCTTCGACGCGGCGGAGTTTCTCGCAGGGCGGCAATCGCCGCTGTTTTTCGGCTCGGCGATCAACAACTTCGGCGTGCAGGAAGTGCTCGATGCCCTGGTCGAACTGGCGCCGTCGCCCTTGCCGCGCGCGGCCACCACACGGGTGGTGCAGCCGGATGAAACCGCCTTCACCGGCGTGGTGTTCAAGATCCAGGCCAATATGGACCCGGCGCACCGCGACCGCATTGCCTTTGTGCGCATTGTCTCGGGCCATTTCGAGCGCGGCATGAAAATTCGTGTCGGGCGCACCGGCAAGGACATTCGTCCGGGCAGCGTGGTGACGTTCATGTCACAGCGGCGCGAACTGCTCGACGAGGCGTTTGCAGGCGACATTGTTGGCATCCCCAATCACGGCACACTGCATCTGGGCGACAGCCTGAGCGAAGGCGAGGAGCTGCAGTTCACCGGGCTGCCGTTTTTTGCCCCGGAGATGTTTCGGTCAGTGGAAATCAAAGATCCCATGCGCACCAAGCAACTGCGCACCGGCTTGCAGCAGTTGGGAGAAGAGGGCGCGATTCAAGTGTTCCGCCCGCTCACCGGCGGCAGCCTGTTGCTAGGTGCTGTGGGCACGCTGCAGTTCGACGTGGTGCAGCACCGGCTCCAGTCGGAATACGGCGTGGACGCGCGCATGGAAAGCAGCAAATACCGCATGGCGCGCTGGTTCACCTGCGATGACGCGCAGGCGCTCAAACGCTTCATCGACACCAACGCACACCGCATTGCCTATGACGTGGTGGACGCGCCCGCCGTGCTGTTGACGCACGCCAGCGAATTGCGGGTGATGCAGGAGCTGGCGCCAAAAATCCAGTTCCACACCCTGCGCGAACACGCCGGGCAGGTGTTCAAGCAGAACATGCAGACCTGAAAAAAATCGTCAGGCGGCGGGCTGCTGCAGGCTGGGGCAGACCACGCCGCGATAGGCATGCCAGCTCGCGTGTCCGATCACCGGCAGCACGATGATCCAGCCCAGGCCAAAGGGCAGCATGGCCAGCAGGCTGACCAAGCCGATCAACGCCGCCCAGCAGACCATCGCCACCGGATGCTCCATGCAGACGCGCAAGCTGGTCAGTGCGGCGGTGATGGCGTCCACCGGGCGGTCGAGCATCATCGGAATCGACACCACGCTGATGGCGAACACGAGGCCGCCAAACAGTAGAGCAACACCTAGATAGGCCAGAACGAAAGTGAGATTGGCGGGGTCGAGCAGCAGGCGCATCACGCCGCCGGTCTCTGGCAGGCCCGCATCGAAAAACAACGCAAACACCACCAGCGCCGTGCGTCCCCACAGCAACTCGATGACCAGGAGCAGCCCGGCAAAAATGGCCACGCTTCCGCGGTGCGGCCACCAGCAACGGATGCAGAAATTCAGCCGCGCCTTGAGGTTGATCTCACAGCGGCGGCTCGCTTCCATCAGGCCCATGGCCAAGGCGGGGCCGACGAGCAGCAGCCCGGCGGCCAGCATCAGGGTGTATTCAGGGGTACTGGCCAGCGTCAAGGCCAGGAGCCAGCCCAACGCAGCGAAGATCAACCCATAGGTCAGGCCGACGACAGGACAGCGTGAAAAATCGCGCCAGCCCGCGGCCAGCCAGCGAAACGGGGTATTCCAGCTCAGGCTGCACACGCTCACCCGCGTACGGGTTTCAGCAGCCAATGGGTGATGCTGCGCTTCTTCGGGCGTCATATCCGGGTTCTCCTCCATGAAGTGGATGGCCTGCTTTGGGCCGTCCATCAGAGACGAAGGCTAGGGTGCGGCAAAGCGTCGCACAACCCGGGATACCACGGGGGCTTTATCGTGATATCTCAATAAAGCAATGCACAAAGCATTACGACTGCCGCCCCCGTGTGCGGCGTAGTTCATCCAGAATCAGCAATGCAGCGCCGATGAAGATGGCCGAATCGGCCAGGTTGAACGCGGGCCAGTGCCACTGCTGGCCGTTCAGGGTGATGTAGAAATCGAGGAAGTCGGTCACCTTGCCCCAAAGCACACGGTCAATCACATTGCCCAGTGCCCCACCCAGAATAAATGCCAGCGCGAGGCTGAACAGCGGCTTTCCCCGGTTGCGGAACAGCAGCCAGAGGATGAGTGCCGACGCGGCCAAACTGAGCGCGGTGAAAAACCAACGCTGCCAACCTGGTTGGCTGGCGAGAAACGAGAACGCTGCGCCCGGGTTGTGAATGTAGATCAGATTGAAAAAGCTGGTGATCGGGCGGCTGCTGTCGAGCGGCATGTCTTGACGGATCAGCCATTTGCTGAACTGGTCGGCCAGAATGATGACGAGTGACACCAGCAGCCAGGGCCAAACGCGGGCGCGGCGGGTGGAGAAGGTGCTGTGAGACAGTGCGGAGGGCATGGGGGGCGGTGCTCAGGCGAATTGGCGCGGCTCTCCCGCACCAAAGAGGTTGCTCACGCAGCGCCCGCACAAGCCGGGATGGACCGGGTCGGCATTGACATCTTCGCGCCAGTGCCAGCAGCGCTCGCATTTGGTGTGCGCAGTGGGGCTGACTTCGATGCGCAAGTCGCCTGCCGCCGGGTGCAGGGTGGCGCGGGAGGTGATGAGCACGAAGCGCAGATCGTCTCCCAGCCGGGACAGCAGGGCGTGCTCGGCGGGAGGTGCATACAGGTCCACCTCGGCCTGCAGCGAGGCGCCAATCCTGCCTTGCGCCCGCAGCGCCTCGATTTCCTTGTTGGTTGCGTCACGCACGGCGCGGATGCGCGCCCATTGCTCCAGCAGCACGGCGCTGTCGGCCTGCTGCGGCCACTGCCAGTAAGTCTCGACGAAAATGCTCTCACTATTGCCGATGAGTGACCAGACTTCTTCGGCGGTGAAGCTCAGGAAGGGTGCCATCCAGCGCAGCATTGCCTGGGTGATGTGCCATAAGGCGGTTTGTGCGCTGCGGCGCGCCAGGCTGCCAGGCGCCGTGGTGTAGAGACGGTCTTTGAGCACATCAAGGTAAAACGCGCCCAGGTCTTCCGAGCAGTACACCTGCAGTTTGGCGACGACCGGGTGGAATTCATACTTGTCGTAGTGCGCCAGAATGACTGCTTGCAGATCTTGCGCGTGCGCCAGCGCCCAGCGATCGAGCTCGAACATCTGCTGAGGCGGCACGGCGTCGGTTGCCGGATTGAAGTCACTGGTGTTGGCGAGCAGGAAGCGCAGGGTGTTGCGGATGCGGCGATAGCCGTCGACCACGCGGGCGAGGATTTTGTCATCACCGGCGATGTCGCCGGAATAGTCGGACGCGGCCACCCAGAGCCGGATGATTTCCGCCCCCAACTTTTCGCTGGTCTTCTGCGGATCGACGCCGTTGCCGAGTGACTTGCTCATCTTGCGGCCCTGGCTGTCCACGGTGAAGCCGTGTGTCAGCAGACCCTTGTAGGGCGCGCGGCCGTACATGGCGCAGGCGGTGAGCAGCGAGGAGTGGAACCAGCCGCGATGCTGGTCATGGCCCTCCAGATAGAGATCGGCCTCAGGGCCCTGCGCATGGCCGGCGCCGGCATGGCTGCCTTTGAGCACTGTGGTGTGCGTGGTGCCCGAATCGAACCAGACTTCGAGAATGTCGGTGCTTTTGCTGTAGTGCGCGGCGTCTGCGGCGCAACCCACGCGGGCCAGAATGTCCGCGGCCTCGGCCTTGCTCCAGGCTTCGATGCCGCCTTGTTCCACCATCTCGGCAGCGATGTCGAGAATCTCCATGGTGCGCGGATGCAGTTCGCCGCTGTCGCGATGCAGAAAAAACGGAATGGGCACGCCCCAACTGCGCTGCCGGCTGATGCACCAGTCAGGCCGGTTGGCGATCATGTCGTGCAGGCGCGCCTTGCCGTTTTCAGGATAGAAACTGGTGTGCTCGATGGCTTCCAGCGCCATTTGCCGCAGCGTTTTTGGCGCCTTGTCTTTGGTGAACACGCCTTCGCCCTCATCCATGCGGATGAACCACTGCGCGGCCGCGCGGTAGATCACCGGCGCCTTGTGCCGCCAGCAGTGCGGATAGCTGTGGGTGATGGTGTGCGTGGACATCAGGCGGCCCGCTTGCCGCAGGGTGTCGATGATGTGCGGCACCGCTTTCCAGATGTTTTGGCCGCCGAACAGCGGGAAATCCAGTGCGTAGCTGCCGTCACCCTGCACCGGGTTGAGGATGTCCTCGTAGGCCATGCCATGCGCGACGCAAGAGTTGAAGTCGTCCACCCCGTAAGCCGGCGAGGAGTGGACGATGCCGGTGCCATCATCCGCGGTCGCGTAGTCGGCCAGATAGACCGGCGACAGGCGGCGATAGCCCGCATCGACCTCGAACAAGGGATGGCGGAATTCCAGACCGCCGAGCACCTTGCCCGCAACGGTGGCCACGACCGAACCTTCGAGCTGATAGCGCGACAGGCAGTCTTCCACCAGGCTCGCGGCCAGCACCAGATAGCCGCGCGGCGTATCCACCAGTGCGTAGTCGAGTTCAGGGTTCAGGTTGAGCGCCTGGTTCGCGGGGAGGGTCCAGGCAGTGGTGGTCCAGATGACGGCGAACGCGTGCTTCGCTGGGTCGGGCAAGGCGGGCAGCCCGAACGCGGCGGCAAGCGCAGCAGGGTCGTTGGACTCGAAAGCCACGTCGAGCGTCTGTGATTTTTTGTCGGCGTACTCGATCTCAAATTCGGCCAGCGATGAGCCGCAGTCAAAACACCAATACACCGGCTTGAGGCCGCGGTAGACGAAGCCGCGCTCGATCACGCGTTTGAAAGCCCGAATTTCCGCCGCCTCATTCACGAAATCCATGGTGCGATAGGGATGCTCCCAATCGCCCAGAACGCCGAGCCGCTGGAAGTCGGTTTTCTGCTGCGCAATTTGCGCCGTGGCGTAAGCCCGGCTCTTGGCCTGCATCTCGTCGCGTGGCAGGCAACGGCCATACAGCTTTTCGATGGCGTTCTCGATTGGCAGGCCGTGGCAATCCCAGCCCGGAATGTAAGCCGCGTCAAACCCAGCGAGCTGCCGCGCCTTGACGATCATGTCCTTCAAAATCTTGTTGACCGCGTGCCCCATGTGGATCTGGCCGTTGGCATAAGGCGGGCCGTCATGCAGCACGAATTTTGGAGCGCCGACGCGGGCCGCGCGCAGCCGCTGGTAGATGCCGCTGTCGTTCCATTGCTGAATCCACTGCGGCTCCCGCCTGGGCAAATCACCGCGCATGGGGAAAGGGGTGTCCGGCAGATTCAGCGTGGCGCGGTAATCGGGTTGATCTGCGGCAGAGGAGGCGGAGTGATCCATGGGAGTCGGGGCAGGGCGGGCGCATTGAACAAACTGCACCAGCAGGAAAAAAGGGGCGTATCAACCGCGGGAGCGCCGCGTCAACAGGTCGCGCGACATGACTCAAGTGCGGATTGCGCCGTCAAATTCGGTCGCGCGTCGTTTGCCTGGCAAGTTGACCGAACCAAGCGCGCGCCTGCACGCCGTCGTTTTCGATGGCGGCGGTCAGTTGGGCAAGGTCGGGGTAATGCGCCTCATCGCGCAGCTTGTGCAGGAGTTCCACCTGGACAAGTTTACCGTAGGCATCTCCGCTCCAATCGAACACATGGGTTTCGAGCAGGATGCGGCCGTTTGCCTCCACGGCAGGTCGTGTGCCCAGACTGGATACTGCAGGCAGAGGGGTATCGCCCAGACCGAACACACGTGAAACGAATACTCCGGCAAGTGCCGGGCGGGCGCGGTCGAACCGTAGATTCAGTGTGGGGAACCCGAGTTGCCGCCCCAACTTTGCACCGTGCAGAACGTGGCCAGAAATCCTGTAGGGACGTCCCAGCAAGATTTGCGCTGTGCCCATATCCCCTGCTTGGAGCGCCTGCCTGACCGCCGAACTTGAAATGCGCAACGTCGTTTCAGTGATCGCTGGCATTTGCCGGGCCTCGCCGCCAGAGGCCTGCATCAATGCCTGGAACTGGGCAAAGTCGCCGGCACGCCTGGCGCCGAAGCGGAAATCATCCCCAACAAGAACAAACTGTGCCCTGATGCCGCGCAGCACGATGCGGTCAACGAATTCCTCCGGGGAAAGTGCGGCGATGCGCTGATCAAAACGCAGCACCACAACCTGCTCAATGCCGACATCACGCAGCGCGCACAACTTGTCTCGCAACGTGGAAATATGTGCTGGCGCCTGATCTGGATGCCCTGTGAGTGTTGCAAAAAAATCACGTGGGTGTGGCTCAAATGTGAGCACGGTTGGCGTCAGGCCGCGTGCTTTGGCGTTCTGCACCAAATGCTGCATCATGGCTTGATGACCACGGTGCATCCCGTCGAAGTTGCCGATGGTCAAGGCAGCTTGCAGTGCGAGCGCCTTATGATGAAGACCTCTAAAAACTCTCATAAAAACAATTAGATGTTGTGTGTTATTGATGTTATTTGGAAGAAATCCGCAGCATCAGAGGTGGGCGGAGAGAGTGGGCGGAATGCACCGTGAATGCACCGTATTGGCGATGCAGCATCCGCCAGATTCCAGGCGCGCGGCCATTTCAGGCCTTCATTGTCCCTGCAATAGAACACGACACCGCCTGTCTGATTACGCAGCGTTTCCTCGCTGCGCGGATTTGTCGCGCGAGCCGGTTTTTTGCATGTATAGTTGAAGCGCAGTCGAAACAAGAGCCTGTCCTTTGTTCTCATCGGTTGGCTTGTAACGGTTTCACAGTCGTGATTTTCCGGGCTTGTTGAAGATTTGCACTTTTCTATTTTTTCTTTAAAGGTTGATTCATGGCTACCGGTACTGTGAAATGGTTTAACGAGTCCAAGGGCTTCGGCTTCATCAAGCCCGATGAAGGCGGCGAAGATCTGTTCGCGCATTTTTCTGAAATTCAATCCAAAGGTTTCCGCACTCTGCAGGAAAACCAGCGCGTTGAATTCACCGTGAAGGCTGGCCCCAAGGGTCCCCAGGCTTCCGCCATTCGCCCGCTGTAATGGCGTGCTTGCGGCGCTTGGCCAACGGCTGAGTTGCTGCAAAATCAACCGGCCGCTGGCCGGTTTTTTTATGGATGGCCGACTCCGGCATTCAGGACTTCCCACTGATGATCGAAGACTTCATCCGGCAATATGGCTACGCCGCGGTTGCACTCGGCGCATTTGCTGAGGGAGAGACGGTGCTGCTGTTTGCCGGCTACGGCGCGCAGCGCGGCTGGCTGCAATGGCCTCTGGTGGCGGCAGTGGCCGCCATTGCGGCGACCCTGGGTGATCAACTGTTCTTCTTTCTGGGGCGCTATTTCGGCCCGCAGTTGCTGGACAGATTCCCGCGGCTGCAGGCGCATTTGCCGCGCGTTCAATCGATGCTTGAACGCAATGCGCCCTGGGCGATCATCAGCGTGCGTTTTTTGTACGGCATGCGCATCGCTGGGCCGGTGTTGATTGGCATGGCCGGTGTCGCGCCGTGGCGCTTTGTCGTGTTCAACGCGATCGGCGCTGCGTTGTGGGCGCCGCTGATCACTGCAATGGGCTGGTTTTTTGGCGCGGGCATCGCCCAGGTGGCCGGCCGCCTGCAAATGGGTGAAGAAATTCTGCTCGCGATCGTTCTGGCGGGGGGCGTCTTGGCGTGGCTGATCCGGCGTTTGCTGCGCCGTTAGAACCATGCCTTAGAGTTTGAGGCCCATTGCCTCGCGCACTGCGCGCATGGTGTTCTGTGCTGTCACCCGGGCCCTGTCGCAGCCTTCAGCAAGAATGTCGTGGACCAGCGCGGGGTTGTCGATATACGGTTGCGCGCGTTCGAGCATGGGTTGTTGCTCGTGCAGGATGGCGTCGATCACAGGCTGCTTGCACTCCAGGCAGCCGATTCCGGCCGTGGTGCAGCCGCGCTGCACCCAATCGTGGGTGGCCTCGTCGGTGTAGGCCAGATGAAACTGCCAGACGGGGCAGCGTTCCGGATTGCCAGGATCGGTGCGTTTCACCCGTGCCGGATCGGTGGGCATGCGTTTGACCTTTTGCTCCACGCTGGCGCGGTCTTCGCGGATGGCGATGGAGTTGCCGTAGCTCTTGGACATCTTGCGGCCATCCAGCCCGGGAAGTTTGGAATCGGGGGTGAGTAGGGCTTCGGGTTCACGCAGGATTTGTCGTCGCCCCCCACTGAGTTGGGCTCGAAGCGCGTCTTTTTCTGCGCGTGACAGTTTGCTTGCGGCGATCAACTCGCGGGCTTGTTCGCGCGCATCAGTCAACCCGTCCTGATCGGCGGAGCGGCGCAGCGCCACGAGTTGCTCGCGTATGCCGTCGGGCAATTTGGCCGCCGCGGCGCGCGCTTGTGCCTCGATCAGCGGATCTTTGCCGTAGAGGTTGTTGAAGCGCCGCGCAATTTCCCGGCTCATTTCGATGTGCGGAATCTGGTCGGCGCCGACCGGCACATAGCGCGCCAGGTAGATGAGGATGTCCGCCGCCTGCAACAGGGGGTAGCCGAGAAAGCCATACGTCGTCAGGTCCTTGTCTTTCAGGTTGGCGATCTGGTCTTTGTAGGTGGGGACGCGCTCCAGCCAGGACAGCGGGGTTCCCATGCCGAGCAGCAGGAACAATTCCGCATGTTCGATCACACGGCTTTGCACAAAAAGCGTGGCCTTAGAGGGATCGACGCCGGCTGCCAGCCAGTCGATGACCATCTCGGTGGTATGCGCCGAGATGGTTTCCGGTGTCTCGTAGTGGGTGGTCAGGGCATGCCAGTCGGCGACGAAAAAATAGCAGGCATTTGTGTTCTGAAGTTGCACCCAGTTTTTCAGCGCGCCGTGGTAGTGCCCTAGATGCAGGGCGCCGGTGGGGCGCATGCCGGAAAGCACCCGGTCGTCCGCTGGCTGCAAATCGGGGGTTTGTTCTGGGGAAGTCATGTCGGGATGGTGGTTGCGGGGAGTGGCGTTGACGGCTTCAGAGCAGCATCTGGAACGGGCTGAGCAGCACTCTGAGCACTTGCATGGACACGGCCATCAAGGGGCTGAGCCAGAAGGTGGTGACGATGCCGGTGAGCACCAGCGCCATCACGATGAAAAAGCCGTAAGGTTCGACGCGCGACACGGCGATGGCTTGCCGCACCGGCAGCAGGCCCACCAGAATGCGCCCGCCGTCGAGCGGCGGCAGGGGAAAGAGGTTGAACACAAACATCACCAGATTGACCAGAATGCCAGCCTGGGCGACATCATAAAAATAGACTTCATTGACGGCGAAAGCATGCAGGCCGACCAGCAACAATCCCCAGAGAAAGGCCTGGAAGAAATTGGATGCGGGGCCGGCGAGTGCAACCCAAATCATGTCGCGTTTGGGATTGCGCAGCCGTCCGAAATTGACCGGTACCGGCTTGGCATAGCCGAACAGAAAGGCGCCGGATGTGGCGAAATACAGGATGAGCGGGACGAGGATGGTGCCGATGGGATCGATGTGCCGAA